>CALGIL010000312.1 GCA_937914895.1 uncultured Angelakisella sp. | reverse complement strand
GTCAGCGGATCAGCTCCCCGGGCATTTTGGACAGCGCCTCCTGGTCCGCCACAATGGTGACGTCGTTGTGCAGCTGCAGGACGCTGGCGGGCACCGCCGGGGTAATGGCGCCGCAGACCGTCTCGTACAGAATGTCGGCCTTGGCCTTGCCGTTGGCGATCAGAAGGATTTTGCGGGCGCCCATAATGGATTTGATGCCCATGGTGTAGGCGTGGGTGGGCACTGTCTCGCCGGGGCCGAAAAAGCGGGCGTTGGCGTCGATGGTGGACTGGGTCAGCCGCACGCAGTGGGTCTCCTTTTCAAAGGCGGCCCCCGGCTCGTTAAAGCCGATGTGTCCGTTCAGGCCGATGCCCAGCAGCTGGAGGTCGATGCCCCCCAGGGCGCGGATGACGCCGTTGTACCACCGGCACTCGGCCTCGGCGTCGCGGTTGTCCCCGTGGGGGATATGGATGTTTTCGGCGGGGATGTTGATGTGGTCAAAAAAGTTTTGGTGCATAAAATAGGCGTAGCTTTGCTGGTTGTCCGGGGTCAGGCCCACATACTCGTCCAAATTGACGGTGCGGCAGCGGGCAAAATCGATGTCCTCCTTGTGGTACCAGTCGATAAGCTGGCGATAGATGCCCACAGGGCTGGACCCGGTGGCCAGCCCCAGCACGCTGTCCGGCTTCAGGATGACCTGGGCCGAGATGATATTGGCCGCCTTGCGGCTCATGTCCTCATAATCCCTGGCTTTGATAATCTTCATGAATTTGTCCCTCCCTTACTGTCCATAGTATACCACAATCGGGGCGGATTTGGACAGGTCCGGGGCAAAAAGGTGGAAAATTCTGCCGGATTCCCCCGTTCCGCGGTAAAAGCGGGGGAGGGGACGGGCACCATGGATAAAATTTTAGCGCCCTGGCGCAATAAAACCCGCGTCCGCAGCCACTGATTGTATGCAAAGGAAGGAAGAGCCTGCCAAAAGAGGAAGTTTTTGCGCCGCGGGCCCGCTTTGTCTGTGGAAAACAGGTTGAAATCCACAGCCCTTTTATGCTACTATAAAATTGGAAAAATAGACCTGCGGGTTGAAGGGAGGTTCTTCGTATGAAGAAAGGTCAACTGAGAAAAGGTCTGGCACTGCTGGCCGCCGTGGTTATGGTCCTGCAAATGGGGTCGGCCATGGCCTTTGCCGCACCCATAAGGCGCAGCGTTAAGCCCAAAGCTGCCACAACAGCCACGCCCGGAGTGGTACAGGTCTTCAGCGGAAGCGGCGGCACCTTTGACGGTACGTCGTATGACAAGGGTATTGTCTGCTATGTTGTTAATACGAACACAGCACTGGACTATACCATTAAATGCGCCACTGGGGCAAATGTGAAAAATGTCGTCTACCTGATTGTAGAGGCAAGCGAAACCCCACCCATGCCGAACATTACCTTTGAAGGATTCAGGTCCGGCACGGATGAAATCATTGTTGTCAGCAGTGATTATCAGGGCAACACGTTTGTCATAAACGATTCGCAGTTAAAGCGTTCTGTCCCGGCTGCCCCCTCGTTGGCGGTTGCTGTGGTTACTGGCGTTACAAGCCTTTCCAATGGGGTTGCCGCCAACAAGGCCTGGGCCATCCACGCCAATTCTGCTACCGCCGCCTACCAGGCAGGGGACAGCGT
>CALGIL010000311.1 GCA_937914895.1 uncultured Angelakisella sp. | reverse complement strand
CAATCTTTGGTACCTTTCCATTGCTGGAAAGTAACAAGTAAAACCAGCTCACGCCGCGACCGGGGCGGACAACAGAAATGTTATTCCAAAGAAGAGGCTCGCACTTGAAGGCCCCGCCAGGGCACAAACACCCCCGGCCAGGGGTCACCACTCAATCTGCTGCACGGGGACGGGGCTGGGGTTGACCATGTTGGAGGCCACCTTGCTGCTGCGCACCGTAATGACCCGGTCGGCCATGGGGGTAATGGCCTGGTTGTGGGTGACCACAATGACGGTGACCCCCTCGCGGCGGCAGGTATCCTGCAGCAGCTGCAGGATGCTTTTGCCCGTGGCGTAATCCAAAGCGCCGGTGGGCTCGTCGCACAGCAGCAGCTTGGGCCGCTTGGCCAGGGCCCGGGCAATGGCCACCCGCTGCTGCTCACCGCCGGAAAGCTGGGCGGGAAAGTTGTCCATCCGCTCCCCCAGGCCCACCTTTTGCAGCACCTGGACGGCGTCCATGGGGTCCCGGCAGATCTGGGCGGCCAGCTCCACATTTTCCAGGGCGGTCAAATTTTGCACCAGGTTGTAAAACTGGAAGACAAAGCCCACGTCGTGGCGGCGGTAGGAGATGAGCTGCTTGTCGCTGTAGGCGGACACCGGGCTGCCGTCCACCAGAATCTCCCCCTCGTCGCAGGTGTCCATGCCGCCCAGCATGTTAAGGACGGTGGTCTTGCCGGCGCCGGAGGGCCCCACAATCACCGCAAACTCCCCCTGGTTAATGTCAAAGCTGATGCCGTCGGCGGCGCTGATGACCACGTCGCCCATCCGGTAGCGCTTGCAGACATTTTTCAGCTCCACAAAGCTGGCCATGGCACTCCTCCTTTGCCCAAACGGATAAAAACCGGGCGGGTGGCCCGGATGCGCAAAATCAAACATATATTGTTTTTTGCCCATAGCAGTATTATACTGAATTAGGATGAGATTGCAAACCACAGAATTTGGCTTTTTGCGCAAAGTCCGACAGTTGTCGCCGGCGGTGTCGGCTTTTTACAAAAAAGTTACAAAGAACAGAAAAGTCACAAAAGGAGGCGGGGGATGGGACAAAAAGCGGAGTACAAAAGCGCGGCGCGCTCCCGCAGGCTGCTGCGGGAGGCCTACGTGCAGCTGATGGCCGAAAAGCCGCCGGAGCGGATTACCGTCACCGACATTGTGGGCCGGGCGGGGCTGAACCGCGGCACCTTTTACGCCCATTACAAAAACCCCGCCGCTTTGCGGGGGCAGATGGAAGACGAGCTGGTGGAGCGGCTGTTTGGCCTGCTGAACAAGGTCTCCTACGAGCAGCTGCTGCGCAACCCCCTGCCCCTGTTTTTGGACCTGGCGCGGTTTTTGGAGCGGGACCGGGAGCAGTACCGGCAGCTGGTGCTGTCCCGGGAATCGGGGCCCTTTCTGCGCCAGGTGCGGGAGCTGTTTATCCAGCGGCTGATGCGGGACGGCATGGGCCTGCCCCCGGGGGACCGGGAGGCCCTGGCGGTGCAGATTCGCTTTGGCGCCGGGGGCATCATCAGCATTATTCAGGATTGGTTTGAGGGCAGGACCGACCGGAGCCTGGAGGAGATGCTGCGGATGCTGACCCCCAGTGTGGTGGGGGGCATGGCGCAGTTTTTGCCCGATGGCCAGGGGAAGGGGACGAAGGGGGAGCGGCTATGAGCGAAGATGCGTCCATGACGGCGGCGGCCGTAGAGGCCCTGCTGGACCGCCCCCAGCCGGGGGGAATCCACTGCCGTGGGGCGGTGGATTCCACCATGACCGTCTGCCGGGGCCTGGCCGAGGCGGGTGCGCCGGAGGGGGCGGTGGTGCTGGCCGACGCCCAGACCGCCGGGGTGGGCCGGATGGGCCGGCCCTTTGCCTCCCCGGCAGGGCAGGGGGTGTACCTGTCCATGGTGCTGCGGCCCCGGTCGGGCCGGGGCGTCCAGTGGCTGACCTCCCTGGCGGGGCTGGCGGTCTGCCGTGCTCTGGAGAAGCTCTGCGGCCCCGGGCCCCGGCTTAAGTGGCCCAACGACGTCATTTTGCAGGGGCGCGAGGTCTGCGGCATCTTGGTGCAGACCAGCCTGGGGGCAGGCGGTGTGGACTACGGAATTCTGGGGGCGGGGGTCAACGTGGGGCAGACCTCCTTTGGGGGGGAGCTGGCGGACAAGGCCGTCTCGCTGAAAATGGCGGGATGGGACGTCCCCCGGCCCCGGGTGGCCGCGGCTTTAATCCGCCATCTGAACGCCCTGCTGGTGGACCGCCATGTCTACGAGGAGATGCCGGCGGAGCTGATTCGGGAGCTGAAGGACCGGTCCTGCACCCTGGGGCAGGAGGTGCTGCTGGTGGACCGGGACGGGGAGACGCCGGGCCTGGCGGTGGACCTGGACCCCGGGGGCGGGCTGGTAGTGCAGACCGCCCGGGACCGCCGGGTGATCACTTCCGGCGAGGTAAGCGTCCGGGGCCTTTTGGGGTATCTGCCCGGGGCAAAGCCGTGACGGGGCGGAAAGGCCCGGATGAAGTGGAAAGGCGGAGGAATATGGGAGAGCGGCGGAAAAAGCAGATTGTCATCATCGACGGCCAGGGGGGCGGCTTTGGCAGGGCCCTTATCGAAAAGCTGCGGCAGCAGGAGGTCCGGGGGACCATTTTGGCGGTGGGCACCAACTCCATGGCCACCTCCGCCATGCTCCGGGCCGGGGCGGACGCCGGGGCCAC
>CALGIL010000310.1 GCA_937914895.1 uncultured Angelakisella sp. | reverse complement strand
AGGGCAAAGAGAGTTTGGGGCAACGCCCCATAGAGCAGAAAAGATAACTTTGGCTGAAAGCAAACCCCGCCCGGCAGGGCAAAAAGACTCCTGGGCCACGGCCCCGTAAAGGATAAAAGCAAACCTTTGTCAAAAACCCCGCCGCCATGGCTCCGCCCTTTTTTCGACGCAATGCCGCATTGCATTTTGGGGGCGTTTGCGCTATACTTTTTGGTATATTCTTTAATCTATGGCAAAGAGCAGGTGTGTGTATGAACTATTCCATCAGCAGCCGCATGGCGTCCATGCAGCCCAGCGCCATCCGGGAGATCTTGAAAAATACCGCAAACCCGGACGTCATCCCCTTTGCGGCGGGCAACCCCTCCCCCGACGCCTTTCCGGTCAAGGAGATCGAAAACATCACCCAGATCATCTTTGGCAGCCACCCCGTGGCGGCGCTGCAGTATTCGGTCACCGAGGGGGACGGGCACCTGCGCCGGACGGTGCAGCAGTTTGCCTGCGGCCGGGAGCCGGACCTGATGCGGGAGGAGGACGAGCTGATCATCGTCTCGGGCGCCCAGCAGGGCATCGACCTGACCGCCAAGTGCCTCCTCAACGAGGGGGATGTGGTGCTGTGCGAGGACCCCTCCTTTGTGGGGGCCCTCAACGCCATCCGCTCCTACAACCCACGGCTGGTGGGCATCCCCATGGAGAGCGACGGCATGGACCTGCTGGCCTTGGAGCAGGCGCTGAAAACCGAAAAAAATGTTCGGATGATCTATGTCATTCCCAACTTTCAAAACCCCTCCGGCGTCACCATGTCCCTGGAAAAGCGCCGGGCGCTGTACCGCCTGGCCAAGCAGTACGGCGTGGTCATTCTGGAGGACAATCCCTACGGCGACCTGCGGTACGAGGGGGAGCACATCCCCGCCATCAAGACCCTGGACACCGAGGGCCTGGTGGTGTACTGCGGCACCTTTTCCAAAATCATCAGCCCCGGCCTGCGGGTAGGCTATGTGGTCGCCAACCGGGCGCTGATGCCCAAGATCATTGTGGCCAAGCAGTGCAGCGACGTCCACACCTGCATCCTCAGCCAGATGATCTGCGACCAGTTTCTCACCTCCTGCAACATGGACGCGCACTTTTCCAACCTGCAAAAAATTTACCGCGCCAAGCTGACTTTGATGCTGGACGCCATGGAGGAGGCCTTCCAGGGCCGCGTTGCTTATGCGCGGCCCCAGGGCGGCCTGTTTGTTTGGTGTACCCTGCCCCAGGGGGTGGATATGCTGGAATTTGTCCAGGCGGCCATGGCCGAAAAGGTGGCCGTGGTGCCTGGCACCGCGTTCCTTGCGGATCAGAGCGCCCCCTGTTCCTCCTTCCGGATGAACTTTTCGACCCCCGCCAACCAGCAGATTACCGACGGGGTGGAGATTTTGGGGCGGGTCCTGCATCAGTTTATCCGCTGATCCCCCTCTCCCCCCACCCTATTGATTATTTCGGGCCGGGCCCCGGGTCCGCTTACCCATGGACCCCATAGGCCCCGCCCGCCCATAAAGGAAGGAGGCATCTCCTATGCCAGAAGCAAGCGTTCAAAAGAAGAAGATCGTCTTTTCCGGCATCCAGCCCACCGGGGATTTCACCCTGGGCAACTACATCGGTGCGGTGCGCAACTGGGGCCGGATGCAGGAGGAGTACGACTGCGTCTACTGCATCGTGGACCTCCACGCCCTGACCGTCCGGCAAGAGCCCAAGGCTTTTCGGGAGCGGATTTTATCCAGCTACGCCCTGACCATGGCCTGCGGCATCGACCCCGAAAAGAGCATTCTGTTTATCCAGAGCCAAAACCCCCACCATGCCCAGTGCGCCTGGGTCCTGGACTGCTACACCCAGTTTGGGGAGCTGAGCCGCATGACCCAGTTTAAAGACAAATCCGCCCAGCACGCCGACAACGTCAACGCGGGCCTTTTTACCTACCCCTCCTTGATGGCCGCCGACATCCTGCTGTACCAGGCCCACGCGGTACCGGTGGGGGACGACCAAAAGCAGCATGTGGAGCTGACCCGGGACATTGCCACCCGGTTTAACGGGGTGTACGGCCAAACCTTTGTCATCCCCGAGAGCATCATCCCCAAATCCAACGAGGGGGCGCGGATCATGTCCCTGCAGGACCCCCTGAAGAAGATGTCCAAATCCGACCCCAACCCCAAGGCCGGCATCTCCATTCTGGACCCGCCCGATGCCATCCTGAAAAAATTCCGCAGCGCCGTCACCGATTCCGAGGCCCGGGTGGCCTACGGCCCCGGCAAGGAGGGCGTGAGCAACCTGATGGTCATCTACGGCATCTTTACCGGCAAGACCATGGCTGAAATTGAAGCGGAGTTTGCGGGCAAGGGCTACGGCGACTTTAAGACCGCCGTGGGCCAGTCGGTGGCCGACGCCCTATCCCCCATCCAGGACACCTACCACCGCCTGATGGCGGACCGGGGCTACCTGGAACAGTGCTACCGGGAGGGCGCCCGGCGGGCCATGGCCATCAGCGGCAAAACCATGGACAAAGTGCACAAAAAGCTGGGGCTGATTTTGTAGGCGTTAGTGGGCAGAAAAAAATTAAGACCGCGGGACGCCGTCCCTTTAGAGGGCAGAAGTCAGAGGGCAGAGGGCAGAAAAGGATTAAGACCGCAGGGCTCCGCCCCGCACCCTGCCAGCTTTTGAAAAAGCCGGCCCAAAACTTTTTAGAGG
>CALGIL010000309.1 GCA_937914895.1 uncultured Angelakisella sp. | reverse complement strand
GCCAGCAGAAAGGGGGCCCCGCCGGAGGCGTAAAGGAGTTTGGGATTAGGTCCCAAAGAGTAAAAGAAGGATAACCTTGACTAAAAACAGCCCGCCCCGCAGGGCGCAACCCCCCCTGCCGGAGGCGTAAGAGGGCTTGGGGCCACACCCTGCATAAGAAAAGAATGAAAAGCAAACACAAAGCGCCGCCCACGGTCCCCGTGGGCGGCGCTTTGTGCGCAAACTGGCGGCTTGCAGGCGGTCAGTTGGACTTGTTCAGGATTTTGATGGCCGCAATCAAAATCCCCATGACCAGAAAAATGCCCAGCATGCCAAACAGCATAATCTGCAGTGCCTGGATAATCATCCTCATGCTCCTTTCGGCCATATGGCTTTCCGTAAGACCCTACTTCTGCACCAGGTTCAGAATCAGCCCGCCGGCGATGACGCTGGCGATCTGCCCGCCCACGTTGACGGCGGCCGCGTGCATCAGCAGGTAGTTCTGGCTGTCCTCCTCCAGCCCCATTTTATGTACCACCCGGGCGGACATGGGAAAGGCCGAAATGCCGCAGGCGCCAATCATGGGGTTGATTTTCTCCTTGGAAAAGAGGTTGAGAAACTTTGCAAACAGCACGCCGCCGATGGTGTCAAAGATGAAGGCGATCAGGCCCAGCCCCATCACCAGCAGGGTGCCCACATTCAGGAACAGGTCGGCCTGCATCTTGACCGACACCGTAATGCCCAAAAAGATGGTGATCAGGTTGGCCAGACTGTTTTGGGCGGTGTCGGAAAGGCTGTTCAGCACGCCGCACTCCCGCAGCAGATTGCCGAACATCAAAAAGCCCACCAGGCCCACGCTGCGGGGCGCCACCAGCCCCACCACCACCGTGACGACGATGGGGAACAGTACCCGCACCTTTTTGCCGACCACGGCCGCCTTGGCGCCGGACATACGGATCTGGCGCTCCTTTTTGTTGGTTACCAGCCGGATGCAGGGGGGCTGGATGATGGGCACCAGCGCCATATAGCTGTAAGCGGCCACAATGATGGCACCCAGATATTGGGTGCCGTAATAAATGGCCACAAAAATGGCGGTGGGGCCGTCCGCTGCGCCGATGACCGCCACCGAGGCGGCGTCCTGCATGCTGAACATCTCCGGAGAAAAGTGCCCGATGACCGCCGCCACCAACAGGGTAAAAAAGATGCCAAACTGCGCCGCCGCGCCAAACAGCAGCAGCTTGGGGTTGGCCAGCAGCGGGCCGAAATCGATCATCGCGCCAATGCCGATGAACAGCAGCAGCGGAAAAAGCTCGTTGGCAATGCCCATGTCAAACAGCACCGACAGCGGGCCTTCCTCCACCATGCCGCCGACCTGCTGGGTGATGGCTCCGGAAAAGGGGAGGTTGACCAGAATGGCGCCAAACCCCATGGGCAGCAGCAGAGAGGGCTCCATGCTCTTTTTGATTGCCAGGTAAATCAGGGTTCCGCCGATGGCCCACATGATGACCATCTTCAAAACACCCATGGGCGTCATGGCCAAAAACGAGCCGAATATCGCATGAATCAGACCTTCCATTTTCTTTACCCGCCTGTTCCTCTTCTTGATGTCGCCGGTCTTTTGCCGGGCAGCGCCCCCACCTGCCGGATGGACCGGAACCGGATTCGCTCCGGGGGGATGCCCGATTCCTCGCTGACAATGGCCATGAGCATGGCCGCGGTGGCGTCGTCCACATTGGTCAGCCGCAGGGCTCCGTCGGGCAGCCCGCTGTCCGCCGGGGCGGCCGCAGGACTTTCCGCCGGGCCGGCTGCGGGGCCGTCCGCCGCGCCGATGACCGCAAACGAGGCGGCGTCCCCCCCGGCTTTTTTCGAAGACAGCCTTTGGTAAAACAGCAAAAGCAGCCCCGCCAGGAGTGCCGCCAGCAGAATCAGGATGTTCCACACCGCATCCGCATACATGGTTTGTCATGCCCCTTTCCAAAATGGGCGGCCGCTGCCGCCGTACCGTGCCGCGCCCTCTCAGGCATTTTTCATGGCGATCATTTCCATGGTGTCCGCCACGTGCTCGCAGGCGTCGCAGCAGTCCTCCAGCCTGTCAAACAGCTCGCTCCAGGCCACGATCTCGATGGGGCTTTCCTCCTGCTCGTACAGCTCCCGCACCGCGTCGATGTAAAGGGCGTCGCCCCGCTCCTCCATGGCGTTTACGTTGATCAGGTCCTGGAGGAGGGTGGTGGACCGCTGAAAGTTGGGGAACTCCACCATGGCGCGCCGCAGGGCATCGCAGCAGCTTGCAATCACCTCGGCAAAATCCAGGGCCGCGGGCCGCAGGCGCTGCACATGGTACATATACATGCGGATGAGGATGTCGTCGATCTTATCGGTGACATCGTCCAGCACGCTGGAAAGCTGAATGATGTCCTCCCGGTCGATGGGGGGCACAAACTCCTTGACCAGCCGCTGCATCATCTCGTGCTTTACCTGGTCCGCGTCGTGCTCGATTTTGTGCATGGCCTCTCGCCGCTGGCTCAGGGTCTCGGGCCGGAAATCCCTGAGGGATTCCCGCAGGTAGTCCGCCGCCTGGCAGGAGTATTCCGCCATGGTGATGAAATCTTTAAAATAAATGCTGGTCTTCTTGGCCATTGCGCCACATCCCTTCCTTGGTTATGGTAAGCGTTACAGCAGGGCGACAAAAAGCTTTGCCATTAAAAAACCGATAAGGCCGCAGCCGGGAAAGGTGAGCACCCAGGTGAGCACCATTTCCCGCACCACGCTCCAATCCACGCTGCGCAGCCGCCTGGCGGCCCCCACCCCCATAATGGCGGTGGTCTTGGTGTGGGTGGTGGAGACGGGGACCCCCGTCAGGGAGGCGATGAGCAGGCAGGCCGCCCCGGCCACGTCGGCGGAAAACCCCTGATAGGTCTCCAGCTTGACCATATCCATGCCCACGGCCTTGATGATGCGGTAGCCGCCGATGGAGGTGCCCAGGCCCATGACCAGGGAGCAGAGCAGAATGAGCCAGAAGGGGATTTCGAAGACGGCGGCATGGGCTTGTCCCTTACTAAGGGCCATGCCCAGCAAAAAGACGCCCATAAACTTCTGGCCGTCCTGGGCGCCGTGCATAAAGGCCATGGCCGCCGCGCCGGCCACCTGTGCCTTTTGAAAAAAGCCGGTGGTCCTGCGTCTGTCCGCACGGCGGAAGAGCAGCTCCACCAGCTTTACGGTCAAAAAGCCTATGCCGAAGCCCAACAGGGTGGACAGCACCAGCCCGTACACCACCTTGACCCACTCGCCGCCGTTGACGCCGGCCAGCCCGCCGTGCATGGCAATGGCCGCACCGGTAAGGCCCGCAATAAGGGCGTGGCTTTCGCTGGTGGGAATGCCGAACAGCCAGGCGGCCACCGCCCAAAGCACAATGGCCACCAAAGCGGCGCACAGGGCCACCAGGGCCTCGTGGGCGTTGTCGCCGAAATCCACCATGTTGTAAATGGTTTCGGCCACGGTCTTGTTAAACAGGGTCATGACCAAAATGCCCAGAAAGTTGAAAAAGGCGGCCATCAAAATGGCCGGACGGGGGCTGATGGCCTTGGTGGAAACGGCTGTGGCAATGGCGTTGGGGGCGTCGGTCCACCCGTTGACCAAAATGACCGCCAGGGTGAGGAGGACGGTGATGAGAAGCGGGGGACTCCCCACAAGCTCGGCAAGAAATTCGCTGAATCCGATCATATTGTTCTCCCTTTTTGCCATTGCCCGACCGGCGATTTCCGCCCTTGTCTGCGTACCTGTTCAGTATATAATTATTCGGCCGGCAGCACAAGCCCAAATTTCCTGCGGCTGCCCCGGCCATGGCCAAACAGGCGCGGACGGTGTGGAAAGCCGGAAAGAAATGTCAATGGCGGGGGAGAGCAGACATAAGGGAAAGGCATCCGGCATAGGGATAAAAAGGAAAAACAGCCTCGACAAACCGCCGTTTTTTAGATATAATAACAAAAAGGAAAAAAACAGTCTGCAGCAAACTGCTTTTTTAGGCATCATCACAAAAATTGAATAGGGCATCCGGGGTTACCCAAAGGGACCCCGGCTTTGCCGCAAAACATTCGACTGCATTGAAATCATAGGTAAGGGGATGGATTCAAGATGCAAGGAGTGCTGATTGCCACATCGGCCGCCGCAATTTTGCTGGCTCTCGTACAAGGGGGCAGTTTGGCAAAAACGCCGGTGTACGATGAGGAGATTGCCCGGGTGGGAGGCTTTATCCACAGTGGAGCTATGGCGTTTTTAAAGCGGCAATATAAGGTTTTGGCCTGCTTTGTGGCCGTTTTGGCCGTTGTGCTGGCGGTCATCCCCCAGCTTGGTCCGCGCACCGCCCTGGTGTTTATTCTAGGGGCGGTGTTTTCTATTTTGGCCGGTTACTGCGGCATGCGCGCCGCCACCGCCGCCAATATGCGCACCGCCGAGGGGGCAAAGCAGGGCCTTGCCCAGGCTTTTCGGGCGGCGTTTACCGGGGGTTCGGTCATGGGCCTGATGGTGGTGGGCCTGGGTGCCCTGGGGGTGGCCCTGGTGACGCTGTGGGCCCCCGGCGACCCCCGGCTTTTGACGGGCTTTTCCCTGGGGGCCTCCTCCATTGCCCTGTTTGCCCGGGTGGGCGGCGGCATTTACACCAAGGCGGCCGACGTGGGGGCAGACCTTGTGGGCAAGGTGGAGTCGGGCATCCCCGAGGACGACCCCCGCAACCCCGCCGTTATTGCCGACAACGTGGGCGACAACGTGGGGGATGTGGCCGGCATGGGCAGCGACCTTTTGGAAAGCTATGTGGGGTGCCTTGTGTCCGCCCTGCTGCTGGCGGCGGTACTGGGCACGTCGGGGGTGCCCTATGTGCTGGCCCTTACCGGCTCGGGGATTCTGTCCTCCATCCTGGGGGTGCTGTTTGTGCGGTTTGTTCCCGCCCAAAACGCCCAGCGGGCCCTGAACATCGGCACCTATCTGACGGCGGGCCTGTTTTGCGGGGCGGCCCTGGCCTTTTCCTATGCGCTGGGGGTGGGCCTTATGCCCTTTTGGGCGGTGGTCTGCGGTATTGCCGCGGGGCTGCTTATCGGTAAGCTTACCGAGCTGTACACCTCCGACGCCTACCGGCCGGTGCGGAACATTGCGGCGTCCTGCCGTACCGGCACCGCCACCAACATCCTGTCCGGCCTCAGCACCGGGATGCTCTCCACCGCCTGGCCGGTGCTGGTGCTGGCGGCGTCGGTCATCCTTTCCTACCTGTGCGCCGGGGTGCTGGGCATTGCCCTGGCGGCCCTGGGAATGCTTGCCACCGTGGGGATGATCGTCTCGGTGGACGCCTACGGCCCCGTGGCCGACAACGCCGGGGGCATTGCCGAAATGACCGGCCAGGCCCCGCGGGTGCGGGAGATCACCGACCATCTGGACAGCGTGGGCAACACCACCGCCGCGGTGGGCAAGGGCTTTTCCATCGGCTCGGCGGCCCTGACGGCTCTGGCGCTGTTTTCCAGCTATGCCGTGGCGGTGGACCTGCGGGTCATCGACATTTTGGACCCCCGGGTCATGTCGGGGCTGTTTTTGGGCGGGATGATGCCCTTTCTGTTTTCGGCGCTGACCATTGCGTCGGTGTCCCGGGCGGCCAACGCCATGATCGACGAGGTGCGCCGTCAGTTCCGGGAGTCCCCCGGCATTATGGCGGGCACCCAGCAGCCGGACTACGCCCGCTGCGTGGATATTTCCACCAAGGCGGCCATCCGGGAAATGCTGCTGCCCGGCCTTTTGGCCATTGCGGCCCCCATTGTGACGGGGCTTGTGCTGGGCAAGGGGGGCCTTGGGGGGCTGCTGGCCGGGGCCACCGTCACCGGGGTGCTGCTGGCGGTGATGATGTCCAATGCCGGCGGCGCCTGGGACAACGCCAAAAAGTACATAGAGGGCGGCAAGGAGGGCGGCAAGGGCAGCGAGGCCCACAAGAGTGCCGTCATCGGCGACACCGTGGGCGACCCTCTCAAGGACACCTCCGGGCCGTCTCTGAACATCCTTATTAAGCTGATGAGTATGGTGGCCCTGGTGTTTGCGCCGCTGTTCCTGTAAGCTGACGCCTTCGGCGGGGGTGCCTGCCCCTTCATGTGCTCCCTCTGCCCTACGGGGTGTTGTTGCGGTACCCCTTACATAAGGCCACCTGTCCGCTCCGACGAGTAGTCGGGGCCGCCTTGCCGCCTGGGGCGGCACTTTCAATCGCCGGC
>CALGIL010000308.1 GCA_937914895.1 uncultured Angelakisella sp. | reverse complement strand
CCGGGGCAGTAGTGCAGGGGCGCGTCGGTCAGCATCGCTGATTTTTGATAAACCACAGACATTATCGTACACCTCCCGCCACTGCCGCCTTGGCCGGAACGCCGGCCATCTCCCGAATCTTTGCCGCAATTTCGGCGGGCTTTGGCACCACGCCGCCGGTGCGCCCGAAAAATTCCACCGGCACCGCACCGTCCACCGCCAGCCGGACGTCGTCCACCATCTGGCCCATGCTCATCTCCACCGTCAAAAAGGCCTTGACGGTGGCGGCCCGCGCACGAATGGCATCCACGGGGAAGGGCCACAGGGTAATGGGACGCAAAAGCCCCACCCGGACGCCCTGGGCCCGCAGGGTGTCCACCGCGGCCTTGGCAATGCGGGAGGAGGCGCCGAAGGCCGCCACCACATAGTCGGCGTCGGCGCAGAGGTATTCTTCACACCGCTGCTCGGCGGCCTTGATGACCTCGTAGCGCCCAAAGCGCTCCACCACCGTCCGTTCCAGCTGCTCCGGGTTTAGGTACAGGGAATTGATGACGTTGTGGGTCCGCCGGTTTTGGTGGCCGTTTGCCGCCCAGGGTTTTGCGGGCAGGCTGTCCACCGGCTCCGGGAAGGAGACGGGCTCCATCATCTGGCCCAGCAGGCCGTCGGAGAGCATCAGGGCGGGCATGCGGTATTGGTCGGCCAAATCGTAGGCCAAAAACACCAGGTCCACCAGCTCCTGGACGGTGTTGGGGGCAAACACCAGGGCGTGAAAATCCCCGTGGCCCAAAGCCCGGGTGGCCTGCCAGTAGTCCGCCTGGGAGGGCTGGATGCCGCCCAGGCCCGGGCCGCCCCGCTGGACGTTGACAATAAGGCAGGGCAGGTCGCTGCCCGCTATGTAGGAAATGCCCTCGGTTTTCAGCGAAATGCCGGGGGAGGAGGAGGAGGTCATGACCCGCACCCCGGCGGAGGCGGCACCCAGCACCATGTTGATGGCCGCCACCTCGGATTCGGCCTGAAGGTAGGTGCCGCCGATTTTGGGCATTTTTTTGGACATATAGGCCGCAAGCTCGGTTTGGGGGGTGATGGGATAGCCGAAGAAATGCCGGCAGCCGGCGCGGATAGCCGCCTCGGCCATGGCCTCGTTGCCCTTCATCAGTACGCGTTCCGCCATGTCATTTGTCCTCCTTTTCCACGGTGATGGCACTGTCGGGACACATGATCCCGCACATGGCGCAGGAGATGCAGGCGTCCTGGTCCGTGACCTCGGCGGGGTTATAGCCCTTGCTGTTCATCCGGTGGACGGCCAGGCGCAGAATCTTTTTGGGGCAGACCTGCACGCAGAGGCCGCAGCCCTTGCAGATGGCTTCGTCGATGGTGGTTTTTACCATACTATCCCTCTTTTCTTATTCCTCCCAGGGAGGCTTGACATACACAGTAACCGGGAACATCCCGTCCTCCGGCCCGTCCCCCGCCGACGCGGCGGTAAACAAAACCGGCAGGTCTGCGGCCCTGGCCACGGCGTCCACATAGCCGCGGGAGTTCCGGATGATTTCGGCGGTGGTCTCCCGGCCCAGGTTGGTGTTGTTGACAAGGCCGGTCACCTTTAGCCGGGCGCTTTTTTCCACCGCCCGCAGCAGCGCCGCCTCCTCCAGGGGGTCGGGGTCCGGCTCCCGCAGGGCGTTGATGACATAGTACATGGCGTAGCCCTGGCGCTCCAGCTGGGCGGAATACCCCCCCAGGGCCACGGCGCCGTCGTCGTCCCCGCCCACGTCGATGATCAGCCGGCCCTCTCCGCCGATGGCCCCCGCCAGCTGGGGCGGCACCACCGGAATATCCAGGTTGGTGTTGGCATAAACGGGCGCCACCAGGCGCACACCGGCCCCGGCCAGAAGCTGCCGGAAGTCCGCGGTGCGAAAATAGGGGTTTACAAGGTCCAGGTCCGCCACCGTCACCGCCTCGCCCCGGGCCGCCAAGTAAAGGGCCAGATTGACCGACAAATTGGTCTTGCCCGCCCCGTAGTGGCCGCAAATGATCAGGTTTTTCGGCGAAAGCGCCATAAAGCAGGCCCCCAATTTGTCATCTCCTATAATCTTTTTGATGACACGGTAAAATATTATTTTCTATAATACCATGTTTTAGACAGCAGCACAAGAGTAAAACTTTAGGGATGTAAACCCGAAAAGCGAAAAGAAAAAACGCAAAGGCGCCCGGGGGCGTCTCTGCGTTTTGTTCATCCGTGCACGCAAACTGACTAGAAGGTTTCACGCATCTCCTCTTTCTCCTTGTCCCGCCGCTCCAGCCGAATGCGGTCGGCAATCATGGCGATGAACTCGGAGTTGGTAGGCTTGCCGCGGAGGTTGTGTATGGTGTATCCAAAATAGGAATTGAGGACATCGACATCGCCGCGGTCCCACGCCACCTCAATGGCGTGGCGGATGGCCCGCTCCACCCGGGAGGCGGTGGTGCCGTTCTGCTTTGCCACCGTCGGGTAAAGGACCTTGGTGACGCCGTTGATGACATCCTTGTCGTTTACCGCAAGAATAATCGAATCGCGCAAATACTGGTATCCCTTGATGTGTGCGGGTACCCCGATTTCAAGAATGATCCCGGTGATCACCGATTCCAGACTGACCACCGGCGTGCTGGAGCGCGGTGTTTCCTTGGGACGCTGCGCAAGGGGGTTAAATCCGTCAAAATACCCAATCCGCTCCACCAAAACCGCAAAGTCAAAAGGCAGGACAAAGTGGAAGGTGGCGCCGCGGTCCATCATTTCCCCCGAAATGAAGGAGTGGTCCATGGCGGAATAGGTAAACAGCAGGGGCCGTGCCGACTGGTCCCATCGTCTGACTTCCTCCAGCACCGCCATAGCGTCCAGGTTTGCCATAAAGACGTCCATCAGGACGACGCTGGGCTTTCTTTCCTTGATGATGCGCAGGACTTTCGCACCGTCCTTGGGACAGGTGATGGTCTCGTACCCGCTCTGACTGAGTGCCGTGCTACATGGCTCACAGAATTCTTTGTTTTCCTCCGCAATCAACACAGTTTTTCGATTATTCACGCTTAATCACTCCTCTTACGCAAATTAAGCCAACCTCAGTCTAGCAGACATTTAGTAAATATTCAAGATTTCCTGACGAAATATCCTGTAAAACCGTCTAATAAGATTCGACATTTTTCGAAATAAGAGGGCGTATTACATAAAATTTACATGATATTTTAGTCACCGCTTTGCACGCTTTTACGCGGCATTCTGGATGCGGTTTAGGGCGGAATAGGCGTTGTTTTGAATGTTTTCCGCAAAGATGCCAAAGCCCCGGGTGGGGTCGTTGACAAACACATGGGTGACCGAGCCCACCAGCATTCCGTTTTGGACAATGGGGCTGCCGCTCATGCCCTGGACAATGCCCCCGGTTTTTTCCAGCAGCACCGGGTCGGTGACGCGGACGACCATGTTTTGGCCGTTGGTGGCGTCGCCCAGCATAACCTTTTCAATTTCCACCGTATACTCCCTGGGGCGGTCCCCCTCCAGGGTGGTGTAGATGACCGCGCGGCCTACCTTGACCTCGTGGCTCATGGCCAGGGGCATTTGGATACCCTGGGTGTAGGGCTCGGTCCGCCCCCCCAAAACGCCGTATACGCCCGAGGTGGTGTTGGACAGCAGGGTGCCCATGGTGCCGTTTTGCACAAACTTTCCCTTCAGCTCGCCGGGGGAGCCGCTGGCGCCCCGCTTGACGCCCACAATCTGCGCCTGGACAATCTCCCCGTTGGACAGGGGCATGACGTCGCCGGTGTCCACGTCGCAGACGGCGTGGCCCAGCCCCGTAAACAGCCCGCTGTTGGGGTCGTAGTAGGTCATGGTGCCAATGCCGGCGGAGCTGTCGCGGACCCAGACGCCGATGCGGTGCCGGCCGTCCCCCTGGGATAAAACGGGGGTGACCGTGGCGGAAAAAATGTTGCCGCCCCGGCGCACCTGCAGCCGGACCGGCGTGGTCCCGGCCTTGTCCACCAGCTCGCCCAGCTGTTCGTTGGTCAGCAGCTTGGTGCCGTCCAGGGACAGCAGGATGTCGCCCACCTGGATGCCGGCCTCCTTGGCGGGGTTGACCCTGGTGCCGTTGTAGGGGACGTCGCTGGTCCCCACCACCATCAGCCCGTCGGTAAACATCTTAATCCCAAAAGGGCGGCCCGAGACAACCACCACCTTCCGGTCCACCACGTTGATCTCCACCGTCTTTACCTGGATGGCGCCCATGAGCTTCAGGTCCATCTGATAGGTGTTGCCGGGGCTTGCATAAACTCTTGCGTCGGTCTGCCGCGCGTTTTGGACCATGGTGACGGGGTAGCGGAATGTGATTTGTTCCCCAGCCACCACACTGTACGTATCGGGCAGCACACGGTCCATATATAAGGCCGCCGCCAACGCCACCAGAATGAAAGCGTTGACGACGCACGCCATTTTCTGACAAAAACGCCTCAAATAAATCATCTCCTTCGCACCAATACTATGTGTCTGCCCGCGAAAATTACTTGAGGCAAATCTATCAAAATTATTGGCGACAACTCCCCTTAATCCACGGCGCCGCGCTGGTCCTTGATTTCGGCGATTGTCAGTATTTCACATTCTATATTTTTTATATACCACTGCCAGTTCTTTTCATATTTGTTCCATTCCTCCGGATATTTCAGAGAAAAACGCTTGCCAAGGGACAGCAGATCCACGCCGCCTTCCCTGACAAAATGGTCGATGACAAAACGGTAGTCGTCCCAGGCGCGCTGCTCCAGCGCCTGTTCGGCAAGGGCTGTCACCTCGTCTCCGCCACGGCCCGTGGCGCCGGCGGAAATCAAATTGGCGCTAAGCAGAATTTTTAAATGAAACACGGGGGCTCCGTCCCGGACGCCGCAGGTCACCCGCAGGGATTTTCGTTCCAGCAGCAAATCATAAAAGGTGCCGTCCTCCCCCACCACCGTTATGGGGGCGCTGTCGTGGCCCATCATGGGGATGAGCCCCGCCGCGGAGGCGTCCCAGCAGAGCCCGGTGCCGTCCAGGGGGGTATAGCCCGCAATGGCGTACCGGTCGGTGTGCTCCACCAGGGGCAGCAGCATCCCCCGCCCGGTGGTGCGCAGCAGGTTGATGCAGTCCTTGACGGTAAACCGGGCCGAGGGGGTGTTGCCCAAAAGCTCCTGAAACTCCTGCCCCACCGAGGTCTCCTCCCCCTCTTTTTCTTTGACCAGATCGCCGGCGTCTCTGGTGGAAACAGCCACCAGGGTCAGGGGGCGGATTCTGCGGTCGCTGTCCAGCTCGGTAAGAAGCCCCAGCAGGTCCTCCCGCTGGCCGACGCCCCCCACCAGCAGGACGCGGCAGCTGTCCAGATAGAGTGTGTGGCCGATGTCCCGCTCCATGACGGTGACGGCCTCGGCAAAGGTTCGGCCGCGGGCCCGGGCCACGCCGTAGCGCTGCACCTCGTCGGCGCCCACCTTTTCCAGGTATTCCGCCGTTACGTCCACACCCTCCTCCCCGGCGTCCACCGCCACCGCCGACACAATGGCGCGGCTGCTGATGTCCGGCAGCCGCCCGCCGCACCCGGTCAGGCACAGGGGTAAAATCAGAAGCAGCCATAGGATGTTAGGATTTTTGCCCGCCACCGCCCTTCCCCTCCTTTCGGGTGAGAATCCAGCCCACCAGGGGCAGCACCACCACCCCCACGGCCGTCAGAACGCCGGCGCCCACGGCGGCATACAGGGCCGAGCCCAGTCCGCTGATGCCCAGGGCCAGCAGGGACAGCGCCGCAATCAGGCCGGCGTGGAGCCAGATGTCCCGGTGCCGGACCGGGCGGTAGCCCATGGCGGCAAACAGGGACACCGCCACCTGCAAAAAGACCGCCAGCTTATAAAACCCAAGGATGACCCAGATGCCCATAAACATGGAATCCAGACGGCTGAGCACCACAAACCGGGTGGTGGTGACCAGGCTGAACACCGGAAAGCGCTTGCCCTGTACATAGCGCCCCGCGGACAGCTCCAAAATGACCTGGATGACCACGGAAAGAACGGTGGTCCACAAAATCCAGCGGCGCCCCGCGGGGGCCTTGTAATCCCGCACCCAGGGCAGAAGGAGCAAAAATGCGGCCAGCTCAAAATTCATGGCAAAGCCGCGGTAGACGGCCAGCCCCTCCTGGGCCGGGGTCAGGCTGGGGTAGGACAGGTTCAGCCAGGTAATCTGGTCAAGCAGCCCCACCACGGCAATGGCCAGCAGCACCAGCAGCAGGGCCGCCATAACCACCGCGCTGCGGCTGAGGGCCTCCAGCCCCTGGCGCAGGGCCAGGCCGGCGGACAGGGTCAGCACCAGCACCACCGCCCACCAGTAGGCAAAATCGTAAAAGTTGGAGACGATGAAGTAGGTAAAGGACACGGCCGTATACAGGCAGACCGCCATGGCCAGCAGCCAGTAGCAGACGCCCAGGGCCCGATAAGTAGCTTTTCCGCCCCGCTCCCCCAAAATCATGGGGGAGACGCCGGAGGGGGATTTGGACAGCCGGATGCCCAGGGTGAGCATGGCCGCCTGTAGCACCCCCGACAGCAGGGTGGACACCACGCTGACCCCCCCGGCAAGAAGGACAGGCCCCTGGGAGGTATGGGTCATGACGGTAAACATCCGCGAAAGGCACAGCAGCACCATCAGCTGGTTCAGCGAGATTTTTCCGGTGTCCTCCACCCTTGTCCCCCCTTTTGCTCCGCGCCGGCGGTCACAGGCTGTATTCGTCCCGGTCCGCGCCGGGGACGTTCTGTACCGACAGGGTATCCCGCTCCAGCCGCTTCCAGCTGGAGCGGACAAAAATATCCCGAAAGCTGCGCCGGTACACCGGCGTAATGGGCGACGTAAAGGGGATGCCCAGGGTTTTGACGGAACAGAGGTTGACCACAAAGAGGGCCAGCCCCAGATAGACCCCAAACAGGCCCAGCAGCCCCCCCACAAAAATAAAGACAAAGCGCAGAATGGTAATGGGCTCGTACAGGCTGGGCACCACAAAGGACCCAATGGCGGTAATGGCGATGATGATGATCATAGGCAGGCCCACAATGCCCGCTTTGACCGCCGCATCGCCGATGACAATGCCCCCCACCACCCCCAGGGTGCTGCCGATGGGTCGGGGCAGCCGCAGCCCCGCCTCCCGCAGCACCTCGTAAAGGAGGAAGACCACCACCGCCTCCAGCAGCACCGGCAGCGGCGTATAGGCGGCCGTGCCCACAAACTGGGTCAGCAGCGTCTCGGGGATCAGCTCCGGGTGAAAGGACACCACCGCCACATAGTATCCCGGCAGCAGAATAGTAATAAAAAAGGCGGCGTACTTTAAAATCCGCACAAAGGAGGCAAAGTAGGGC
>CALGIL010000307.1 GCA_937914895.1 uncultured Angelakisella sp. | reverse complement strand
GGGTCAGAGGCTCCTCCCCCACGGGCGGGTTGCGGGTCAGGTGCCGGGCGGCCTCCATGTTGGCGCGGTAGTCGCAGGCGGTACACAGCACCACAGTGTCCTCCCCCACCGGGGTCAGGTACATAAACTCGTGGGACAGGCTGCCCCCCATCATGCCGGAATCCGACGCCACCGACACCACCTCCGGCAGGCCCACCCGGCGGTAAATCCGCTCATACGCCTCATGGAAGCGCCGGTAGCAGTCCTCCAAATCCTCCCGGCCGGTGTGGAAGGAGTAGGCGTCCTTCATGGTAAACTCCCGCACCCGGATAAGGCCGCCCCGGGGCCGGGCCTCGTCCCGGAACTTGGTCTGAATCTGGTAGACCGAAAAGGGGTACCGCTGGTAGGACTGGCCGTACTCCCGCACCAGGTGGACGGCGGCCTCCTCGTGGGTCATGCCCAGCACCATGGGGCTGCCGTTTCGGTCGGCAAAGCGCAGCAGCTCGCTGCCCACGCTTTGGTATCGCCCCGATTCCTCCCACAGGGAGCCGGGCAGCGCCACCGGGAACAGCACCTCCTGGGCGCCCAGGGCGTCCATCTCCTCCCGGATGATCTCCTCGATGCTGCGGCAGATGCGCCGCAGCAGGTTGGTCTGGGTGTAAATGCCGTTTGCCACCTGCTTAATATAGCCGCCCCGCACCATCAGAATATGGCTGGGGATGACGCAGTCCGCCGGGGTTTCCTTAAACCGCTCCCCCACCAATGCCGAAACCTTCATCTTCATACCCTCCCGCACATAAAAAAATCCGCCCCAAGCAGTTTTGCTTGGGACGGACGTCAAAGTCCGCGGTACCACCCAGCTTCGGGCCATGGGCCCGCACTCGTCGGCGCAAAACGCCTGTCCCCGTGACGGGGGGAATCCGTCGGGCCTTACGGGCAGTCCCGCCCCTCGGCCCGCAGCTCCAAGACGGGTTCCCCATGGCTCCTGCGTGGACTTGCACCAACCGCCCACTCTCTGCGCCATTCCCCATGGGTACTGGTTCTCTTCGTCGCCTTTGGCTACATGATAGCAGGGTTATGGGGGGATGTCAACGGGGGCCTTGGATTCTGCCCCGGCGGCGAAGCCGTGCGCTTACAGCTTGGTCAAGCTTATCCGAAAAAATTGCCACAAAAATGGCCGGAATCAAAAACAGCCAATGGATTCCCTGCATGGCGCCCCTCCCGGTCTATCCATCCTCGAATCGGCAAATTGAGATTTGCCTGATCCATTAAAATGCTAATTAAAAAATAACAGAGCCGCCAACAGATTTGCCAAGAAATGTGCTGTTGCACTTGCAAACGCATTATCTGTTTTACGAAAAACAATTCCATACAATATTGCGTTAAGAAAAACGAACAGAATGTCATATAATACGACAATTATCTTTCCCTGCGTATAGTGGCATACCGCAAAAAGTATCGATGAAATAATGAGAGCCGGCACAAACGGAATTACTTTTGAAAGCTGCTTTTGAAAAAATGCCCGCCAAGCAATTTCTTCACCTAAGGCGGTTACCATAAATTGAATGATCAGCAGCAAGAATTTATCCAGCGCAAGAAAGCCAATTCTCCCTACAACATGGCCCATAAATTCCGGCACAAACAACTTTGCTATTATATAACAAATGATATTCATCATTGATGGCAAAAAAATTAAAATGAGCGTCTGTTTGTCCTTCAACGCTTTCAGGAATGTTTTTATATCTAAGCCATCCCCATTACCATCATCTTTTTCTTTGCCCGATGTAATGAAAAAGGCTGAAATTCCAATAATGAGTGCAATGCTTGCGAAATTTACCGTTACTTTTGCGCTACCCATTCCGGAAATATTTACTAAAGAAAGAATGGTCATAAAAACGACTGCAATAAGCGGCAATCTACTTATCTTGTTCATATTTCCTCTCCTCCAAATTCCTGTTGCCCCCTGTGCCGGGCTGCATTATACCCCATTTTGCCCGGCCCACAGCAGAAAAGGGCCCCGGCGGCGAAGCCGCGCCTTTACAGCCTGATCAATCTTGTCCAAAAAAATTGCCGCCAGAATGGCCGGAATCAAAAAAAGCCAATGGTTTTCCTTCATGACGCCCCTCCCGGTCCGTCCATCATCGAATCGATAAATTGGAAGTTATCGTTCAAACGGCTTATTAAAAGAACCAATTTCTATTAGATTTCCTTCCGGGTCTGCAATATAACAGGTCCTTTGCCCCCACGGTTCCATTGTGGGCTCTAAAACTGAAACAGCACCTTTGTGAATTGCCTTCGCATATTCTTCATCTACTTCTTCAAAGGTATCTACGTAAAGTGCAATCTCAGAATGACCATTCACCCCATTTATATACTCATATGTCCTGCCTGTCATTTTTTCAAAATCATTTCTTCCATAGAGCAAAAACAAAGTATTATCTTTCATTAAGTATACATTTGATGTGTTTTCGTTTTCTTTAATTTCAAACCCCAATACGTCCCGATAAAAACGAATCATCGAGGACATATCTTTTACAAACAATCCAAAACCATCCAGTCTCATTTTTCGAGCCCCTTTCAAATTCCTGTTTACCTGTATGAAACTGCAGGCTTTATACCCTATGCCGGGTTTCATTATACCCCATTTTGCCCGGCCCCACAGCAGAAAAGGGCCCCGGCTGGGGCCCTTTTTATTTATCGCTTTGCAAAATGCTGTATGTAGCTGTCAATGGCGGCCTCAATGGTCGCCACCGCGGCCCCCCGGCCGCTGACCTCGTCCACCGCCGTCTCCTTATTTTCCAGGGCCTTGTACACCTGGAAGAAGTGGCGCATCTCCTCAAACTGGTGGGGGGGCAGGTCGCTGATGTCCCTGTATGTATTGTAGGTGGGGTC
>CALGIL010000306.1 GCA_937914895.1 uncultured Angelakisella sp. | reverse complement strand
CGAGATCTACACTCTTTCCCTACACGACGCTCTTCCGATCTGTCCAGGATGCGGTCGGTCAGCTGCTCCTTAATCTCCTCCCGGGAGGTCTTTTCCAGCTCCTCCGGGGTAAAGCGCAGGTCCTCGGGGGTGGTCACCCAGCCCAGGAAAAAGTCCCGCAGGCCGTCCAGGTTCCACTCGGCCTTGGCCACGCCGTCCAGCAGGTAGCGGTCCACGTTTTCGGCCACGCATTCCCGCATCATGTCCCGGATGTTGTCCGAAATATCCTCGCCGTCCAGCACCTTGCCCCGCTGGCCGTAAATAATCTCCCGCTGGCGGTTCATGACGTCGTCGTACTGCAGCACGTTTTTGCGGATTTGGAAGTTGCGTCCCTCAATTTTCCGCTGGGAGGATTCGATGGTGTTGGAGAGCATCTTGTTTTCGATGGGCATATCCTCGTCCACCCCCAGGGTGTCCATAAGGCCCTGGACCCGGTCGCCGCCAAACAGGCGCATCAGGTCGTCCTCCAGGGAGATGACAAACCGGCTTTCGCCGGGGTCGCCCTGGCGCCCGGAGCGCCCCCGCAGCTGGTTGTCAATGCGGCGGGACTCGTGGCGTTCGGTGCCCAGAATAAAGAGGCCCCCGGCCGCCCGGACCTTTTCGGCCTCGGGGGCCACCTCCTCCTTAAACCGGGCAAGGTAGGCGCGAAAGCGCTCCCGCGCCTCCAAAATCTCCGCGCTGTCGGTGTCGCCGAAGGCGGTGGCCTCCTCAAGCATCTCTTCATCCATGCCGTCCCGGCGCAGCTGGGCCCGGGCCAGATACTCGGCGTTGCCCCCCAGCATGATGTCGGTGCCGCGGCCGGCCATGTTGGTGGAGATGGTGACGGCCCCCAGCTTGCCCGCCTGGGCGACAATTTCGGCCTCTTTTTCATGGTGCTTGGCGTTAAGCACCTCGTGCTTAATTTTATGGGCGCCCAGCATTTTGCTCAGACGCTCGGATTTTTCGATGGAGACGGTGCCCACCAGAATGGGCTGGCCCTTGTCGTGGCACTCCTTGATCATTTCGATGGCGGCCATATACTTGCCGTTTTCGGTCTTGTACACCACGTCCGGGTGGTCCTTACGGATCATGGGCTTGTTGGTGGGGATCTCCACCACGTCCAGGCGGTAGATGTCCCTGAATTCGCTTTCCTCGGTCATGGCGGTGCCGGTCATGCCGCTGAGCTTGTGGTACATTCTGAAATAGTTTTGGAAGGTGATGGTGGCCAGGGTCTTGCTCTCCCGCTCCACGGTGACCCCCTCCTTGGCCTCGATGGCCTGGTGGAGCCCCTCGTTGTAGCGGCGGCCGATCATCAGACGCCCGGTAAACTCATCGACGATGATGACCTCGCCGTCCTTGACCACATAGTCCACGTCCCGCTCCATAACGCCCCGGGCCTTGATGGCCTGGTTGATGTGGTGGGCAACGGTCAGGTTTTCGGGGTCGTTCAGGCTCTCAAGGCCGAAGTAGGCCTCGGCCTTTTTGGCGCCGTGGGGGGTGATGGTGGCGGTGCGGGCCTTTTCATCCACGATATAGTCGGCATCCACATCGTCCTGGTCCTCTTTTGCGTCCACCTCTTTGACCCGCATGGCCCGCAGGGTCTTGGCAAACTGGTCTGCCTGGCGGTACAGGTCGGTGGATTTATCGCCGTGGCCCGAGATGATAAGCGGGGTGCGGGCCTCGTCGATAAGGATGGAGTCCACCTCGTCCACAATGGCGTAATGCCAGCCCCGCTGGACCCGGTTTTCCTTATAGACCACCATGTTGTCCCGCAGGTAATCAAAGCCGAATTCGTTGTTGGTGCCGTAGGTGATGTCGGCGGCGTAGGCTTTGCGCTTGTCGTCCGGCTCCATGCCCGAGACGGCAAGGCCGACGCTCAGGCCCATCCAGCGGTACAGCTTGCCCATCCACTCGGAGTCCCGCCGGGCCAGGTAGTCGTTGACGGTGACGATGTGGACGCCCTTGCCCGTCAGGGCGTTTAGAAAGGCGGGCAGGGTGGCCACCAGGGTTTTACCCTCGCCGGTGCGCATCTCGGCAATGCGGCCCTGGTGCAGCACGACGCCGCCCACCACCTGCACCGGAAAGTGGCGCATACCCAGCACCCGGTCGGCGGCCTCGCGGCAGGCCGCAAAGGCGTCGGGCAGGATGTCGTCCAGGCTGGCGCCCTGGTCCAGCTTTTCCCTTAACAGGCCGGCGGTGCCCCGCAGCGCCTCGTCCCCCATGGCTTTATATTTGCCCTCCAGGGCAAGCACCGCGTCCACGGTGGGCTGTATGCGTTTCAGTTCCTTTTCGGAATAGCTTCCGAAAAGCTTGGTCATCAGTCCCATAGTTCACCTCTATCCAAGGATTTGCCCCGGGGATGTCCCCATTTTGGGGGGATGCCCGCGGCGGACCTTTGTCGCTATCCGTATTATTGTACCTCCTGGCGGCCGGCAAAGTCAAACAGTACTGTGGAAAAACTGTGTCGGAACGGTAAACTTTTGCCGCCCTTTCCAAAACCGCCGGGATTTTTGGAAAAATTGGGGGCTGTATCTTGATAATAACTTGTCATTCCAGTATAATAAGCCTTAGTGTCCGCAGCCCGAACACTCACCGAAAGGAGCAAGGATATGAATTATTCCCATGAAGTAGAAAACATGTGCACCCTGGCAAAGGGACCGCATCACGGGCCCGCCCCCATCCCCGAAGAAGGGCGCTGGGTCAAGGTCTATGAGGTCACCGACATCAGCGGCCTGTCCCACGGCATCGGCTGGTGCGCACCCCAGCAGGGGGCCTGCAAGCTGACCCTGAACGTCAAGGAGGGCATTGTCCAGGAGGCGCTGCTGGAGACCATCGGCTGCTCCGGCATGACCCACTCCGCCGCCATGGCGGGGGAAATCCTGCCCGGCAAAACCCTGCTGGAGGCCCTGAACACCGACCTTGTCTGCGACGCCATCAACGTGGCCATGCGGGAGATCTTTAAGCAGCTGGCCTACGGCCGCAGCCAGACCGCCTTTTCCGAGGACGGCCTGCCGGTGGGCGCCTCTCTGGAGGACCTGGGCAAGGGCCTGCGGAGCCAGGTGGGCACCATCTTTTCCACCAAGCTTAAGGGCGTGCGCTACCTGGAGCTGGCCGAGGGCTACATCACCTCGGTGGCGGTGGACGAGGGCGGCGAGGCCATTGGGTACCAGTTTGTGAAGGTGGGCAAAATGCTGGAGGACATCCGCCGGGGCAAGGACCCCAAGGAGGCCTACGAAAAGAATATCGGCACCTATGGCCGGTATGCGGACGCCCCAAAATACATCGACCCCCGCGAAGAATAAGAAAGGATAGGAGGGAACACAAATGGCTAAATTTGAAGGACAGGAAAGAAGAATGCCTAAAATTGAGGCATGTCTTAAAGAATACGGCTTTGCCTCGCTGGAAGACGCCCAGGCCCTTTGCAAAGAAAAGGGCATCGACGTGGAGCATTTGGTAAAAGGTGTCCAGCCTATCGCTTTTGACAACGCGGTGTGGGCCTACACCCTGGGTGTGGCCATCGCGCTGAAAAAGGGCCTGAAAAAGGCCGCCGACGCCTCCGAGGCCATCGGCCTGGGCCTGCAGGCCTTCTGCGTGCCGGGCTCGGTGGCCGAGCAGCGGGCCGTGGGGCTGGGTCACGGCAACCTGGGCGCCATGCTGCTGCGGGAGGAGACCGACTGCTTCTGCTTTTTGGCCGGGCACGAATCCTTTGCCGCCGCCGAGGGCGCCATCGGCATTGCCCGCAACGCCAACAAAGCCCGGGTAAAGCCCCTGCGTATCATCCTTAACGGCCTGGGCAAGGACGCGGCCTACATCATCTCCCGGGTCAACGGCTTTACCTATGTGGAGACGGACTACGACTTTGCCGCCGGCGAGCTGAAGGTGGTGCGGGAGAAGGCCTTTTCCGACGGCGAGCGCGCCAAGGTCCGCTGCTACGGCGCCAACGACGTGCTGGAGGGCGTGGCCATTATGAAGAGCGAGAAGGTGGACGTATCCATCACCGGCAACTCCACCAACCCCACCCGCTTCCAGCATCTGGTGGCCGGCACCTATAAAAAGTGGAGCTACGACAACGGCGTCAAATACTTCTCGGTGGCCTCCGGCGGCGGCACCGGCCGCACCCTGCACCCCGACAACATGGGGGCCGGCCCCGCTTCCTACGGCCTTACCGACTCCATGGGCCGGATGCACGGCGACGCCCAGTTTGCCGGTTCCTCCTCCGTCCCCGCCCACGTGGAGATGATGGGCCTTATCGGCATGGGCAACAACCCCATGGTGGGCGCCACCGTGGCCTGCGCCGTGGCGGTGGAAGAAGCCCTGAAATAACACACACACTGCATCAACCGCCAACCGGGCGGACGGGAGCTAAGCTCCC
>CALGIL010000305.1 GCA_937914895.1 uncultured Angelakisella sp. | reverse complement strand
GGGGACCTGGACTGGCGGGATATTGTCAACCCCAAGCGCTGACCACTTAGTCATTAGGAGTTTGTTGCTAGAAATTAGTAGATACGGGGAAGAGCGCAGCGTGTGCTCTCTGGACCCTCCCGTACTACTAATTTCTATTTTCTATTTTCTGATGACTGCCAGCCCTTTACAAGTTCCCCCACACAGGGTAGAATAAGAAAATGGCGGCGGGACGGGCCCGCCGGACCACAGGCGGGAGGAAAAAGCCATGGCCATACTCACCACCGCGCCCCGGGGGACCCGGGACGTGCTGCCCAAGGACTCTGCCAAATGGCAGTATGTCGAACGATCCCTGCTGGAGACAGCGGGCCTGTTTGGCTTTCAGGAGATCCGGGTGCCCACCTTCGAGCATACCGAGCTGTTCCAGCGGTCGGTGGGGGAGACCACCGACGTGGTGAACAAGGAAATGTATACCTTTACCGATAAGGGGGGACGGTCCATTACCCTGCGGCCGGAGGGCACCGCGGGCATTGCCCGGGCCGCCGTCCAAAACGGCCTGCTGGGTGAGGCGCTGCCCCTGAAGGTGAGCTATGTGTTCAACTGCTTCCGGTACGAAAAGCCCCAAAACGGCCGCTTCCGGGAGTTTGAGCAGTTTGGCGCGGAGCTTATGGGCGCCGCCGCGCCCGCGGCCGACGCCGAGGTCATCTCCCTGGTGTACGAGGGGCTCCAGTCCCTGGGACTGGGCCGGGTCCACGTGGAGCTGAACTCCATTGGGTGTCCCGACTGCCGGGCCGAGTACCACAAGGCCTTAAAGGCCTATTTTGAGGCCCACAGGGACGGCCTCTGCCGCACCTGCCTGGAGCGCCTGGACAAAAACCCCATGCGGATCCTGGACTGCAAAAATCCCGACTGCCAGGAGATTGCAAAGGGCGCCCCCCGGGTGCTGGACTTCCTCTGCGAGGACTGCCAGGCCCATTTTGACCAGGTGCAGGGGCTGCTGTCCGGTGCCAAAATCCCCTTCCGCATCAACCCCGGCATTGTCCGGGGGCTGGATTATTACACCCGCACCGTCTTTGAGCTGGTGTATACCTACGGCGACGGCCACACCCTGGTCTGCGGCGGCGGCGGCCGGTACGGCGGCCTGCTGCGGGAGATCGGCGGCCCGGACTGCGAGGGCGTCGGGGTGGGCATGGGGGTGGACCGCCTGCTGATGGTGATGCAGGAGGAGGGCTGCGACTTCCCCCCCGAAAACACCTGTGACGTTTATCTGGTATCGGTGGGCGGCCGCGCCGGCCGGGAGGCCTTCCGTCTGGCGGGGGTGCTGCGGGCCGAGGGCTTTTTCGCCCAAAGCGACCTCATGGGCCGGTCCGTCAAGGCCCAGATGAAGTACGCCGATAAAATCGGCGCCAAGTACACCATGGTGCTGGGCGACAGCGAGTTGGACAGCGGCGAGGCCACCCTGAAGGCCATGAACAGCGGCAAGACCAAAGGGATCCCCCTGGGGGACGGCTTTGCCGACAGCATGTACGAGGAGATTCTTTCCTCCGCCTACGCAGATCTGGAGGAGGCCGCCGAGGGCCTGGAACCGGGGTTCTGATTTGTGCCCTGCGGGCGGGGGTCTGCTTTTAGCTGAGGTTATCTTTCTTTACTCTTTTGGATGTGGGGCCAAGCCCTCCTACGCCTCCGGCGGAGCCCATGGATATTGTTTTTCTGTTGTCCGCCCCGGTCGTGACGTGGGCCGGCTTTTGCTTGTACCTTTCCAGCAATGGAAAGGTACCAAAGATTGCCGGAGGCGTA
>CALGIL010000304.1 GCA_937914895.1 uncultured Angelakisella sp. | reverse complement strand
GGTCATAAAAAACCTCCTCTTCCGGGCTTGTGGGGCTTGTCCCCGGGCTTTCGGGATTTCCGGATTTCTCCGAGAACTTCCAGGCTTTTTCCGGGGGCCTTTTTGAAAAAAGGCCCCTCTCAACCCCAAAAACTTTAAATGGGGGTAACAACGCATTCCGACCCGGCCCAAAGGGCCGGATAGCCTCAACACATGGGGAGGGTGAAAACGGGTTTTCGCCTCCCCCATGTGTTGAGGGCGAAGCAAGCGAATGCTTGCTTCTGGTCGGAATGCAGGAACTACAAACAGCAAAAGTTCTTGAGGGGTTTGGGGAACTTCTTTCAAGAAGTTCCCCAAGACTGGGCGCCGGGATGCAGCAGCAGGTCCAGCTGCCGGGCGGCCTCCCGGAGGGCCGCAGTGTTTGGGGTAGGCCCGGCGGAGCGCTCCCGGGCGTCGGCCACAGCCAGCAGCCGGCGGCGGTACTGCCCCAAAAAGGCGGCGTCCCGGGGGGTGCGGGGCACCAGTCCGCCCACATAGGGCTGCCAGGGCAGGTATAACTGAGGGGCGCCGGCATAGCCGACCCGCAGTACGGTGTAGCCCCGGCCCCCGGCGTAGCAGCAGCGCTCCTCCTCAAGGGCAAACCCGGCCTCCCAAAGGGACCGGCGCAGGTGGGGGGCCTTGGTCATGGGCTGCAAAAGCCAGGTGATGCCCGGGGTTTTGCGGTGGGGCCAGGCGGACAGAATGTCAAAAATCAGCTCGCCTCCCATGCCGGCGATGATGACGGTGGCAACGCCATGGGGCTCCACCCCGGTCAGCCCGTCGGTGAGAAGGGCATCCACCCGGCCGGTAAGCCCTTCCCGGCGCAGCAGGGCCCGGGTTTTTTCCAGGGGACCGGGGTTGATGTCCGTGGCAATGCCCCTTTGGACCCGGCCGCTTTGGACCAGATGGGCGATAAGCCGCCCGTGGTCCGAGCCCACGTCCACCGCCGTGCCGCCGGCGGGCACCATGGCGGCAATACAGCTCAGCCGCCCATCCAGAGCCTTGCCGCCCATTGGCTTTCCCCCTTTAACAAAAATTTGGTTGTGGCTGTTGTCCGCCCCGGTCGTAGCGTGGGCTGTCTTTTGCTGGTTACTTTCCAGCAATGGAAAGTAATCAAAGATTGCCGGGGTTCCTCCGGGGGTCTTTGTGCCCTGCGGGGTGCTTTTTCC
>CALGIL010000303.1 GCA_937914895.1 uncultured Angelakisella sp. | reverse complement strand
ACTTTATCAGGGACAACCAAAGAGCGGTTGCGCAAGCAGGCCTGTCCTTTGGGCCTGCGCAGCCGCAACCCGCTGTTTGTTTGCCCGTAGGGGTTCCCAAAGGGGATTCGCCCCTTTGGCAGTCTTTTCCCCATTTCTGCTGCCAGAAATGGGGCCCGCCCGGAGGGCAAAGAGGGTTTGGGGTCACACCCCATAGAGTAGAAAAGCCATACTTTGGCTAAAAGCAAGCCCCGCCCGCAGGGCAAAAAGGGTCTTGCCCTCCTGGGCCAACATAGCGGTAGCGCAGGCCCTGCCCGGTAGGGCTAAACCCATGCTAAAACCCAAAAAGAGGCGGCAAAGCCGCCTCTTTTTGGGTTTGGACAGGGCCGTCAGCCTATATAACTGATTTTAGACGCATCAGGCTGGTGGGGGGCACCGTCCGCGGCGCTGTGCCCCAAAAGGATGGCAATGCCGAACTCATACCCCTGGGGAAAGCCCAGCCGCTCTTTAAAGTATTCGGCCTTGTCGCCCGCAAAGGCCAGGCCCGCCAGCCCGCAGATAAGGGTGTTGAGGCCCAGGGACTCGGCGGCCAGTACGGCGGTCTGGCACAGGATGCCGCAGTCCAGCTTCGACCCGCCGGCCGCCCCGTCAAGGGGCAGCACCATCATAGCGGGGGCGTTATAAAACAGCTTGCCGCCCCGCTGCATCATCCGGTCGTACGTGGCCCGGTCCTCCTGGGCGGACAGGACGGCCATGGCCTCGGCCTCCAGCTCCGCCATCAGGCCCCTGTCCCTGACCACAATGACCCGCCAGGGCTGGCGGTTTACGCCGCTGGGGGCCGCAGCGGCCGCTTCGGCAACGGTCGTCAGCTGGCTGTCGGTGGGCGCCTGGTCGGTAAAGGCACGGCAGGAGTACCGCTTCGCAATGATTCTCAGGGTCTCATTCATCTCACTCGCTCCTTTAGTCATGGCAGTATGATACAAAAAAGAGAGGATTCAGCCGGATGCTGTCTCCCCTCTTTTTGGTATACGGTTTACAGGTTGCGTTCGGCAAAGTGGCAGGATACCAGATGGCCCGGCCGCAGCTCCCGCAGCTGGGGGTCATCCCGGCGGCAGATGTCCTGGGCCATGGGGCAGCGCCCGGCAAAGTTGCAGCCCGGCGGGGTGTTGATGGGGCTGGGCACGTCGCCCTTGATGATCATCCGCTTCTTTTGGGCCTCCTGGCTGGGGTCCGGAATGGGCACCGCGGACAGCAGGGCCTGGGAATAGGGGTGCAGGGTGTGGGCATACAGCTCGTCGCTGGAGGCAAGCTCCACCAGGTTGCCCAGGTACATAACACCGATGCGGTCGCTGATATATTTGACAATATTCAGGTCGTGGGCAATAAACAGGTAGGTCAGGTGCAGCTTCTGCTGCAGGTCGTGGAGGAGGTTGATAATCTGGGACTGGATGGACACATCCAAGGCGGAGATGGGCTCGTCACAGACGATAAACTCCGGCTCGATGGCCAGGGCCCGGGCGATGCCGATGCGCTGCCGCTGGCCCCCCGAAAATTCGTGGGGAAAACGGTTGGCATGCTCACGGTTAAGGCCCACCAGCTCCAGCAGCTCAATCACCCGCTCCTGGCGCTTTTGGGGGTCGTACATCTTATGGATGATCATGCCCTCCTCGATGATGGAGCCCACCGTCATGCGGGGGTCCAGGGAGGCATAGGGGTCCTGGAAGATGATCTGGGCCTTTTTGGCATAGGCAAAGCGGTCGCGGGCGTCGTGAATGTCCACCTGCTGGCCGTCGTAGGTCAGCGAGCCGGCGGTGGGGGTGTAAATGCCCATGACCACACGGCCCAGGGTGGACTTGCCGCAGCCGGATTCGCCCACCAGGCCAAAGGTCTCGCCCCTGTGGATGTCCAGGGTAATGTTGTCCACGGCCTTCAGGGTGCCGCCGGTGACGCGGAAATATTTGCAGATGCCTTCCAAAGAAATCAGCACATCATGTTCAGCCACGGTTAAACGCCTCCTTTGCGGATGCGGGGCAGTCCTTATGCAGCAGCCAGCAGGCGGCCTTGTGGCCCTCGCCCACCTGGAAGTAAGGCGGCATATTGCCCTTGCATACCTTCATGGCATAGTTGCAGCGGCTGGCAAAGGGGCATCCCTTGGGGGGCGCCAGCAGGTCCGGCGGGGTGCCGGGGATAGAGATGAGCTTTTCGCTGCGGGCGGTGTCGGGCTTGGGCAGACTGTTCAGCAGCGCCAGGGCATAGGGGTGGGAATGGCGGTAAAAAATATCCTCGACGCTGCCGGTCTCCACAATCTTGCCGGCATACATCACCGCCACGCGGTTGGCAAGGCTTGCCACCACGCCCAGGTCGTGGGTGATAAGGATGATGGCGGTGTTGGTCTGCTTCTGAATATCCGCCAGCAGGTCCATAATCTGGGCCTGAATGGTGACGTCCAGGGCGGTGGTGGGCTCGTCAGCAATAAGCAGCTGGGGCTTGCAGGACAGGGCCATGGCAATCATAACCCGCTGCCGCATACCGCCGGAAAACTCATGGGGGTACTGCTTGGCACGCTGGGCCGCGTTGGGGATGCGCACCAGCTCCAGCAGGCCGATGGCCTCCTTGGCAGCCCCGTCGGCGGACATCTTCTGGTGCAGGCGGATGGCCTCCACCAGCTGCTTACCCACCTGCATGGTGGGGTTTAGGCAGGTCATGGGGTCCTGAAAGATCATGGCCACGTTGTTGCCCCGGATGGCCCGCATTTCCTTGTCGGTGGCGTTGACAATGTCGTGGCCGCACAGGTCAATCTCCCCGTGGGGGATGCGGGCGGGGGGCTCCGGGTTCAGGCGCATCAGGGTTTGGGCGGTCACCGACTTGCCGCAGCCGGATTCGCCCACAATGGCCAGCACCTCGCCCTCGTCCACATACAAAGAGACGCCGCGCACCGCCTTTACCTCGCCGGCATAGGTATCAAAGGACACATGGAGGTCTTCTACGCTTAGTATTCTGCTCATCCCCGTCACCTCCTCAGCCTGGGGTCAAAAGCATCCCGAAGGCCGTCGCCCAACAGGTTGAAGGCCAGCATGGTGATGCTGATGAAGAAGGCCGGCAAAAACAGCGCCAGGGGATAGAACATAAACACCCGTACCCCCTCCTGGGCCAGGGTGCCCCAGGAGGCATAGGGAATTTGGACCCCCATGCCGATGAAGGACAAAAACGCCTCGGTAAAAATGGCGCTGGGGATGGCCAGGGTGATGTTGATAATGACCACCGACAAAAGGTTGGGCAGCAGGTGCCGGGCGATGATCCGGCCGGTGCCGGCCCCCAGGGCCTTGGCCGCCACCACAAACTCCTGCTCCTTCAGGCTCATGATCTGCCCGCGGACCAGCCGGGCCATGCCCAGCCAGCCTACGGAGGCGTAGGCGATGACCAGGCTCATAATGCCCTCCTTATCCCCGGACATCATCATCTTCATCAAAATGACAATGATGAGGTAGGGAATACCTCCCACAATCTCCACAAAGCGCATCATAATATTATCCAGCTGCCCGCCGATGTAGCCCGACAGGCTGCCGTAAATAACGCCCACAATCAGGTTGACAAACACGGCGGTAAAGGCAATAAACAGCGAGGTTCGGGCGCCGTCCCAGATGCGGGTAAACAGGTCCCGCCCCATGTCGTCGGTGCCAAAAATATGGACATGGCCGTCCTCGGCCCGGTACATCATCCCTTTATTGGTGTGGCGCAGGTGCTGCTCCGAAATGGTGTAGGGGCTGACCATGGGCACAATAATTGCCATGGCCAGAATGACCACCAGAATGACCATGCAGACCACCGCCGTTTTGTTGGCAAACAGGCGGCGCATGGCGTCCTTCCAATAGCTGATGCTGGGGCGGGCAATTTCATCCGACTTGCCGCTGTCGGGGCCCTCCCATGTAAAGTCGGCGCCCTCCAAAGGGGCGTCCGGGGCAAGCAGAACCTCCTGGGCAAAGGGGGCCGCAACGTTTTTTCTGCTCATCTTTCCATCACTCCTTCGGACTTCCTAGTTTGATGCGCGGGTCTATAAGCCCGTACAAGATGTCTACAACCAGTGTAGCCACCACAAGGAAGGCGCCGTAGAAGACGGTGGTCCCCGCGATGAGGGTGTAGTCCAGCTCCTTAATGGCAAGGACGAAGAATTTGCCCATGCCGGGGATGTTAAAGATATTTTCCACCACAAAGGTCCCTGTCAGCACCGAGGCCACAATGGGGCCCAGCACCGTAATCACCGGCATAATGGCGTTGCGCACCGCGTGGCGCCACACAATGGCGGCCTGTCCCAGGCCCTTTGCCTTGGCTGTCTTAATATAATCCTGGCCCAGCACGTCCAGCATGCTGGTGCGCATCAGGCGCGCGATGGTGGCCATGGAGCTGAGGCTGAGGGCGATGGCGGGCAGGATCTTAGAGGCCTCGGTGGTCCAGCCCTGAATGGGCAGCCCAAAGACGCCCTTCAGCTTGAGGGCGATAAAATACTGCAGCAGCGCCCCCACAATAAAGCTGGGCACCGACACCCCAATGACCGCCAGCACCATGGCGCCGGTGTCCCAGGCGGTGTTGCGCTTAATGGCCGCCACAATGCCCAGGATGATGCCGAAGGTCACCGACAAAATCAAAGAGCGGATGCCAAGCTCGGCGGAATAGGGGAAGCCCTCGCCAATGATGCGGGTCACCGGCCGGTTGTACTTGATGGACAGCCCCAGGTCCCCTTTCATAATATTGCCCACATAGATGAAAAACTGCTCCACCGGCGGTTTATCCAAGCCATATTTCTGATACAGCGCCTGCATGGTCACCGGGCTGATGGCCTTGTTCCCGATAAACGGGTCGCCGGGCAAAAGCTGCATCATGGCAAAGGTGAGCATTGTCAGAAAAAAGACTGTCAAAAGGGCGTAAAACACTCTTTTGAGCACGTACCTTGTCATACTACCACACTTCTCTCTCCCTGTGTAATTTCAACCGCACACGGCCGCCGTCCAGGGGACGGGGGTTGTTTATGTGGACCGCAGAACCCCCTCAAAAGCTCTGTAGTTCAAATAAACACGGTAGGGTCATATGTTACATAATAACATACGACCCTACCGTTTTCAAGCTAATTGCACATCATACATGCACATTTGTCGCTGAATTAGCAACGATTTCCAAAGCCGTATCATGCAGCCAACAAGCTGAAATCAGGCAGCTATATCGCACCAACGGAAGTTCATGTCGTCAAAGGCGGTACGCACGACGCCGGTCAGACGGTCGGAGCAGATATAGTCTCTGGCACGGTTGTAAACGGGGCCGACAGGCATGTCTTCCGCAATGATCTTCTCGATCTTGATCAGAATCTCATCGCGCTTGGCCGCGTCGCCTTCCTTCATGGCCTCGGCAACCAGCTTGTCGTACTCGGGGTTGGAGTAGGAGGTGTGGTTATTGCCGCCGCCGGTGACAAACAGATCCAGGAAGGTCATGGGGTCGTTGTAGTCGGGGCCCCAGCCGGCGTAAACGATGGCAAAGTCCTTGTTGGTCATCCGCTCCAGCCGGTTTTTGTAGGTCATCTGCTCAACGGCAACGTCAACGCCCAGGTTGGTCTTCCACTGCTCCTGGAAGAAGGCGCAGTTTTTGGCGGCGGTGTCGCCCTCGTCGGTCAGAATGCTCAGGTTCAGGGCGTTGAGGTCGTCAATGGTCATGCCTTCCTCTTTCAGTCCCTCCTCCAGCAGCGCCTTAACCTTGCTGTAATCGCCGTCGGTGACACGGTTCATCAGCTTGCCCACCTTATTGGTGAACGCGCCGCCCACAATGGCGGGGGGCGTAAAGGAATAGGCGGCGGTGGAGCTGTTTCTGACAATGGTCTCGATGAACAGTTCGGCGTCCACGGCCAGGGTCATGGCCTGACGGACCTTCTTATTCTTCAGGCCGGCCAGGGTGTTGTTAAACTCAAAGTACCAGTTGCCGCCGTCATCATAAAAGAGCACGTTTTTGCCCTGGTCCCTCATGGACTGGGCCTGGTCGGCGTTAAGGCCGATCATGTCGATTTCGCCGGCCAGGAAGGAGTTGAAGGCGGTGCCGGTGTCGGAAATCATCATCATCGTCAGCTTATCCAGCTTGATGTCGTCGGCCATGGGGTAGTCGGGGTTCTTTTCCATAACAATGGAGTTCTCATGCTGCCAGGCGGTCATCTTGAAGGGGCCGTTGGTGGCAATCTTTTCGGCCTCGGTACCGTAGGCCTCAAGGCCGCCCATCTCGTTATACAGCTTCTCGTTGACAGGCAGGAAGTTAGGGAACGCCATGACGGACAGGAAGTAGGTGCAGGGGCCGGTCAGGGTCACCTGGATGGTGTAGTCGTCCAGGGCCTTGTAGCCGATGCCGTCCTCGTAGCCCTTGGCGGCCAGATCGGCCAGGAGCTCAGCGGTGGGCTTGCCGGCGTCCACAAGGGCTTTGCCCGCGTCGTCCAGCTTGGCATACTGCTCGTCGGTCAGGACATTCATCCGCTCCTTAGCACCCAGAATCAGCGGGGCCCAGGTGCCGGCATAGTCGGCGGCGGCTTCAAAGCTGAACAGGGTGTTCCAGGCAAAAATAAAGTCCTGGGCGGTAACGGGGTCGCCGTTGTTCCATTTGTAATCCTTGCGCAGGTGGAAGGTATAGGTCAGGGTGTCCGCGTCGTAATCCCAGCTCTCGGCCACGGCGGGGACGGGGGTGTCATGCTGGTCCAGCATGGTCAGACCCTCCACAATGTGGCGCAGCACGTTCATAGAGCCGGTGCTGGTGGTCAGGATGGAGTTCATCTCGGGGGGCTCGGAGGCCAGGTTGACAATGGCCTCTTTGGGGCCGGTGGCCGGTTCGCCCGTACCGGGGGTGCCGGAATCCGCAGGCGGTGTGGCAGTTCCGCCGCAGCCCGCAAAGGTCGCAAGCACCATGACGAGCGCCAGACTCAGCGCAAGCAGCTTTCTCATATGCTAGTTCCTCCTTAATTTCGTGAATCTCAATACCCTGCAAGATTTCACTTGTATTGTATATGATACTGCATCGCACGGGTTTTTTCAAGCGATATTTGGCCCAAATGGTGACTTTAGGCCGGTATCGGGCCGTTTTCTGTGAATTTAAACAACTTTGCCGGAACTCCCGTCCTACTTTTTTGCAGTTTTGTATGAGAATTCCTGCGTTTTACCCGCAAAACCATCGGTGCAAAACGCGAAAAATGTAACAAAATTGTATCTATATGCCAAACACATGGCCTTACAATATATACAATCTTATGTGTTCTGTGCTTTGGCAGACCGCATCCCTGGCAAAAGTGCCGGGCGGGCCTTTATAAAAAAAGGCGCGGGACCTTCGTCCTGCGCCTTTTGGCTCCCCAAGTTGGACTCGAACCAACGACCCTGCGGTTAACAGCCGCATGC
>CALGIL010000302.1 GCA_937914895.1 uncultured Angelakisella sp. | reverse complement strand
GGCTTAGGGGGGAGGAGCCGAAAAACTCCTTGATGGAGGCCACCACCGGGCGGATGTTGATGAGGGCCTGGGGGGTCACCTTTTCAATGTCCTGGGACTGGGTGGTCATCCGCTCCCGGATGACCCGCTCCATGCGGGAAAAGCCGATGCGGAACTGATTCTGCAAAAGCTCGCCCACGCTGCGGATGCGGCGGTTGCCCAGATGGTCGATGTCGTCGGTGGAGCCGATGCCGCAGCGCAGGGTGCACATATAGTTAATGGAGGCAAAAATGTCGTACTTGCGGATATACTTGGGGATAAGCTCATCCGCCCGGGCCGCGACGGCGGCTTTGACAGCCTCCTCGTCGGGGGCGGTTTCCAAAATCTCCTTGAGCACGGAAAAGCGGACCTTTTCGTTGATGCCCAGGGCGGCCGCGTCAAAGGACACAAAGCCCCGGATGTCCACCATGCCGTTGGACAGGATCTTAATTTCGCCCGCGTCCTCGGCGCCGTCGGGCACGACCCAGGCGGTATCCACGCCCTTGTCCTCCAGCAGGTGGGCCTTTTCCCGGGTGATGCGCTCGCCCTCCTCGGCCAGGACCTCGCCGGTCATGGGGTCGGCAATGGGGCGGCTTAGGACGCGGCCGGAGAGCCGCGCCGAAAGGGCCAGCTTTTTGTTGTACTTATACCGTCCCACCCGGGACAGGTCGTACCGCCGGGCATCAAACAAGAGCTGCACCAGGTGCTTGACGGCGGATTCCAGGGTGGGGGGCTCGCCGGGGCGCAGCTTGCGGTAGACCTCCAGCAGCGCCTCGTTGCCGGTCATTTCGTTATCCTTGGCGGCGATGGTCTTGGCCATGTAGTCGTCAGGCCCAAAAATCTCAAAAATCTCGTCGTCGGTGCCCTCCTGGGCGGTCAGGGCGTTGGCGATGTCGGCGTTGATCTCCTCCACCGTCACGTCGTCCCGGATGCGCAGCAGGGCCCGGACAAAGGTGGTGACGGCCAGCTTGCGGTTTTTATCGATGCGCACGCTGAAGACGTCGTTGGAGTCGGTGTCGTATTCCAGCCACGCGCCCCGGTTGGGGATGATGGTGTTTTCAAAAAGGACCTTGCCGGCGTTATCAAACTTGCTGGCGTAATAGACCCCCGGGCTGCGCACCAGCTGGGAGACGATGACCCGCTCGGCGCCGTTGATGATAAAGGTGCCCGCGTCGGTCATCAGGGGAAAGTCCCCCATATAGATGTCCTGCTCGGACACCTCGCCGGTCTCCTTATTGAGAAGGCTGGCCCGGACCCGCAGAGGAGCGGCGTAGGTGGCGTCCCGTTCCTTGCACTCGGCAATGGTGTACTTGGGCTTGTCTTCCAACCGGTAATCGATGAAATCCAGCACCAGCTTGCCTTGGTAATCCGTGATGGAAGAAATGTCCTTGAAGACCGCCTTCAGACCCTCGTCCAAAAACCACTTGTAGGAATTCTTCTGCACCTCGATGAGGTTTGGCATGTCCAAGACTTCATCGATACGGGCGAAACTCATGCGGGTATTCTTACCCAGCTGGACTGGTTTGACATTGACCATCCGCGCATTCACTCCGTTCCATCAATTTTCAACCATAATCCTGGTTTGGCATTGCGGTCCATGTTTTTGTCGGATTCCAACAAATTATACTGCTAAAAATCAGCAATTACTAACACTTGACAAGGCAGAATGGGCGCAATTATGCATTATGATACAGTTTAATATTATATGACAGCCGTTTGCGCTTGTCAAGGGTTTTTTCCACGCCAAAGGCGGCCCCCCTGCGGCGAGCCCTCCTGCTTCCTATCCGGCCCTATCCCCATAGGCCACCTTCTTTCTGTTCCGCCTGCACCAAAGGGGGGGTACCCACAGCTAACCGCCCAGTCCGTAGATCAGCGTGACCAAAAAGGGCGCCAGGGCCGAGCAGATGACCCCGGTAATGACCGCCGCGGCCCCGGTGGCTTCGTCGGTGGACCTTAAAATGACCGGCAGGGTGGTGTCCATGGCGGTGGCGCCCCCCGGCGCAATGGCCGGGTAGTCCCCTAAAAACCGCGCCGCCAGGGGGATGACCGCAAAGGCCAGCAGCTCCCGGAAGACGTTGGCCAAAAAGGCCAGGGTGGCCGCCTGGTTGCCGGCCAGCTCCTGCAAAATGACCGCCGAGATGCTGTACCAGCCAAAGCCCGCGGCCACCGCCCCAGCAAGGTGGGCCTCCATCCCGGTCAAAAGCCCCGCCAGCAGTCCCCCCAGCAGGGAGCCCGCCACCACCCCCGCGGGCACCAGCAGCACCCCGGGGCCCCTCTCCCGCACCTTGGCGGGCAGGGCTTTATCGCTGCCCATGCGGACGCCCACCGCCAGCACCAACAAGCTCAGGGAGGCGGTGAGCAGCGGGCCCCCGGCCAAGGCCGCCTGCTCCCCGGTAAACAAAAACCGCCCGCAGAGGACCCCCGCCCCCAGACAGACACAAAGCATGGGCAGGCTCACGGGCGGCGCCCCCCTTTCAAAAAGAGGCGGCACAGCGCCCACACCGCCAGCACCGACCCGCCCACGGTACACAGGGCCATCAGGGCGGCCGGCCCGCCGGCGGACAGAAGATTTTCCAAAAAGGCGGGGTCCCCGCCCAGGGAGACCCCCATGCAGAAGAGGACCAGGGCCACCCCGGCGGTAATGGCGCCATCCACCGCCCGCAGCCATTTGGGGGGAAAGAGGAGGGCGCCCAGGACGGCGCCCCCCGCCAGCCATGCCAGAATGGAAAAGGAGCCAAGGCTCATTGATAAAAGGCCTCCATGGCCTTGTAGGTCATGTATACGTCCGCCTTGGACACCACCTCAAAGGGCGCGTGCATAGACAGCACCGGCACCCCCAGGTCCACGGTGTCCACGTTGTGGAAGGAGACATACTTTGCCACGGTGCCGCCGCCGCCCTGGTCCACCTTGCCCAGCTCGCCGGTCTGCCACACCACACCCGCGTCGTCCATAAGCTTGCGGAAGAAGTGCATGGTCTCGGCCGAGGCGTCGTTGGTGGAGGACTTGCCGCCGGAGCCGGTGTACTTGGTCAGCACCACGCCGTAGTTTAGATAGGCGACGTTGCGGCGCTCGGTGACGTCGGGGAAGGAGGGGTCGAAGGCCGCGTTGACGTCGGTGGACAGGCATTTGGACCGCTCCAGCACGTGGCGCACCTGGGCGCCCTGGGCCTGGGCCAGGTCCTCGATAAAGTCGGCCAGCCACATGGAATGGAGGCCGGTGTTGCCGTCGGAGCCCACTTCCTCCTTATCCGCAAAGACGGTGACGGTGGTGTAGGCGGGGTCCTTGGCGTCAATTTCGGCCATGAGGTTGCAGTAGGCGCACACCCGGTCGTCGTGGCCGTAGGAGCCGATCATGCCCCGGTCCAGCCCCAGGTCCCGGGCCGGAAAGGCGGGGACGGCAGCCAGCTCCGCCGACAAAAAGTCGCTTTCGACAATGCCGTACTTCTCGCTGAGGAGCTTCATCACATTGAGCTTTACCCGCTCGGACACCGTTTCCTCGGTGTCGCCGAACATCTGGCAGCCGATGAGGATATTGAGCTGTTCGCCCTTGATGCCCTCGGCCATAGTCAGCTTCATCTGGTCCTTGGCCAGGTGGGGCAGCAGGTCGGTGACGCAGAAGATGGGGTCGCCCTCGTCCTCGCCGATGGTGACGGTAACCGAGGTGCCGTCCTTTTTCAGCACCACCCCATGGATGGACAGGGGGATGGCGGACCACTGGTACTTTTTGACGCCGCCGTAATAGTGGGTCTTAAAGTAGGCCAGCTGGGCCTCCTCGTACAGCGGGCGGGGCTTAAAGTCCAGCCGGGGGCTGTCGATGTGGCTGGCGCCGATGTGCACCCCTTGGGAGATGGGCCGGCTGCCCACGGTGACGGCGGCCAGGGATTTATCCCGGTTGTTGAAGTAAAACTTCTCCCCCGCCTTATACTCCTTGCCCCGCCGGTAGGTGGTGTAGCCGCTTTCCTCCAGCTTTTTGACCATCCAGGCCACGGCCTCCCGCTCGGTTTTGGCCCGGGTCAGAAAGTCCTTATAGGGCTCGCAGAAGTCGTAGGCCCGCTTCATTTCCTCCGGGGGCAGGGTCTCCCCCATGTTTTTGGGGTCCATCAGCAGCTGCTCCTGCAAAAGCTCGCCCTTTGTTTTTTCAGCCATGTCGTTTCCTCCTATGCTTGATGTCCGGCCCTGTTTTTGGGCCGGCGCCGTTTATGGATACAGTCTTCGATATATTTCAGCCGTCCGCAGCACCTTATCCACATAGGCGTTGGTGTCGCCAAACGGAATATCGTCCAAGCTTTGTCCGTCCTCCGAGTACCGGCTGTCCTCCAGCCACCCGGCGACGCTGCCCCACCCCGCGTGGTAGGCCGCCAGGGCCTCCCGGGGGCTGCAAAACCGCTGCAGCAGCAGGGAGAGGGTGGCCGTGCCGTACCGGATGTTCTCCTCCGGGTCGTACAAAAGCGCCGGGTCGGCGGCGCCCGTCTCCCCCAGCCGGTAGCGCACCCAGTGGAAGGTGTCCGGGGTAAGCTGCATCAGCCCCCGGGCGTCCATGCTGGAGGTGGCCTCGGGCCGAAAGCCGCTCTCGGTGCGGATGACCGCGTACACCAGGTGGGGGTCCAGGTCATAGGCCCGGGCCTGGGCGGTAACGGCCCCGGTATATTTGACGGGGTAGGCCGCCCGGTAAAACAGCCGAAAGCCCAAAAAGGTCAGGGCAAAGGCCGCCAGCAGCACCGTCCCCACCAGCAGCAGGTCGGTCAGATGGTCTTTAATTCGATGCAAAATGTCACCGCCTTACAGTCGTGGGGCCTTGCCCCCCACCTTAAGAGGGCACACCTCTGTACAGTGGGGAAGCCGCTGGAACGCAAAGGAATCCCTTGGTG
>CALGIL010000301.1 GCA_937914895.1 uncultured Angelakisella sp. | reverse complement strand
AGGGACAACCAAAGAGCGGTTGCGCAAGCAGGCCCTGTCCTTTGGGCCTGCGCAGCCGCAAGCCGCTGTTTGTTTGCCCGTGGGGGTTCCCAAAGGGGGTGTCCCCCTTTGGTGGTCTTTCCCCCATTTCTGCCAGCAGAAATGGGGCCTCGCCGGAGGCGTAAGCAGGTTTGGGGCCCCGCCCCGTAGAATAAAAAAGATAACCTTGACTAAAAACAAACCCTGCCCGCCAGGGCATCAAATCCCCCGGAGGAAACCCCTGCCGGAGGCAGAAGCAGGTGCTTGCAGGGCGTATTCGGAAGGAGTATAAGAGGGGAAACGTTTTCCTCTCCAAAGCAAAATCCTTGGACAGGATAGACGTTTCCCGCGGCCGGGAGCGGGTTCCCTTGTCTATTTTGTCTATTGTGTGCCGCCCCGCTTTGCGTTATCATAGAAAAAAGGTTCGCTTTCTTTTTTTGGGTGCAAAAGTTTAGCGCTTTAAAGTATGTAAGAGACTGGGGAGGGTCCGACGGTGGGGTTTTTTAACAAAGAGGCCGAGACGATGAGCCGCGGGGAGATCGAGGCCGTCCAGCTGGAACGGCTGAGGCAGGTGGTCCGGCGGTGCTATGACAACGTCCCCTTCTATCACAAGCGTCTGGACGAGGCCGGGGTGGACCCCGACCGCATTCGGGCGCTGTCGGACATCCAGTACATCCCTTACACCACCAAGGAGGACATCCGGGACAACTACCCCTGCGGCCTGTTTGCGGTGCCCAAAAGCCAGGTGGTGCGCATTCACGCGTCCTCCGGCACCACGGGCAAGCCCACGGTGGTGGGCTACACCCAAAATGACCTGGAGGTGTGGAGCGAGCTGGTGGCCCGCATCTGTGCCGCGGCGGGGGCCACCGCCGACGACGTGGCCCAAATCTGCTTTGGCTACGGGCTGTTTACCGGTGCCCTGGGCCTGCACTACGGCCTGGAAAAGCTGGGCTGCATGGTGGTGCCCACCAGCTCCGGCAACACCGAACGCCAGCTGATGCTGATGAAGGACCTGGGCACCACCGCCGTCATCGCCACCCCCTCCTACGCCATGTACATGGCCGAAAGCGCAAGGGAGCTGGGCTATGCCAAGGGGGACTTTCAGCTGCGCCTGGGGATTTTGGGCAGCGAGGGCTGCACCCCCGAGCTGCGGGATAAAATCGAGGAGGCCTGGGGCATCTTTGTCACCGACAACTACGGCATGAGCGAGCTCATGGGCCCCGGGGTGTCCGGGGAATGCGAGCTGCGCTGCGGCCTCCATTTTGCCGAGGACCACTTTCTGCCCGAGATTGTGAATCCCGCCACCCTGGAGGCGGTGCCAGACGGCCAGCCGGGGGAGCTGGTCATCACCACCCTGACCAAGGAGGCCTTTCCCCTGCTGCGGTACCGCACCAAGGACATCACCCGCATCACCAAGGAGCCCTGCGCCTGTGGGCGCACCCACGCCCGCATGGACAAGACCACCGGCCGCAGCGACGATATGCTTAAGATCCGGGGGGTCAACGTCTTCCCCTCCCAAATCGAAAGCGTTATCATGAACATCAAAGAGGTGGCGGGGCACTACCAGCTGGTGCTGCGCCGCCAGGGCTACACCGACACCCTGGAGGTAAATGTGGAGCTTGTGGACAACACCCTGTTGGAAAAATACAGCGAGCTGGAAAAGCTGACCCAAAAGGTCCACGACGCCCTGAAGGTCACCTTGGGGCTGGACTGCCCCGTCACCCTGGTGCAGTCCAAAAGTCTGGAGCGCTTTGCGGGCAAGGCCAAGCGGATTGTGGATTTGCGGGATAAATCCTGACCCGAAACAGCCAGACAGCCGGCGGCGGTTTTGGCAAAAGCTATTCTATATCGCCGCGCAAAATTCGGAAAGTTGACAAAAGTTTGCCTCCCGGTGTTGACAATCGTCTTGCCGGGGCCTATAATGGCGACAATATCAAAAAATGCGAGGATTGAGGAAAGTAGCTTTTCAAGGTCGCTTTCAGAGAGTCCCGGGGGCTGGAATCGGGGCAGCGGACGGATGGGCGAAGTTCCCTCAGGAGCAGCGCGGCTGAACCTCTTTCAGTAGGCCGTGCCGGGACTTCCGCCGTTATCCGGGAAGAGGATATGTTGGTATCCGTATGCGGCACACCAGGGTGGTACAGCGGGAATTTTTTTCCGCCCCTTTGCGGGGGCGGGATTTTTTTATCCCCGCCGCCCCGCCGCCGGAGCACCCCGTCCCCTGAGAGGCGGCCCCAAAGGGCCGCAAGCCGAGTGGTACCGTGGGCAAACACCTGCTCACCTCGTCCCTTTCCCCTGTTTTGGGGGGAAAGGCGTGAGGTGGGCTTTTTTTACACAGAG
>CALGIL010000300.1 GCA_937914895.1 uncultured Angelakisella sp. | reverse complement strand
GCTGCCTTGGGGGTGACGGTGGGGATGCTGTACCCCGACTCGTGGTCAAAATCGGTGGCGATGACCGTGATGCGGATCTCGTCCTCCAGGCTTTCGTCAAAAGCGACGCCCCAGATGAGGTTGACGTCGTTGTGGGCAGCGTCATGAATCATGGAGGAAGCGGTGTTGATGTCCGCAAGGTCGATGTTGGGGGAGGTGAGGAAGTTGACGATGACGCCCCGGGCCCCGTTGATGGAGGTCTCCAGCAGCGGGGAGGCGATGGCGGCCTGGGCGGCCTTTTCCGCCTTGTCGGCACCGGAGGCGCGGCCGATGCCCATGTGGGCGTAGCCGGCGCTTTTCATGATGCTGGTGACGTCGGCAAAGTCCAGGTTGATGACGCCCTTGATGTTGATGAGGTCGGAGATGCTCTGCACCGCCTGCATCAGCACCTCGTCCGCCGCCGCAAAGGCGTTGAAGAGGGTGATGTCGGGGTTGAGGGAGCGCAGCCTTTCGTTGGGGATGACCAGCAGCGAATCCACGTTTTCCTTCAGGGTGGTAATGCCGGCGTTGGCCTGGTCCATCCGGCGCTTGCCCTCAAACTCAAAGGGCTTTGTCACCACGCCCACGGTCAAAATGCCCATCTCCTGGGCAATCTTGGCCACCACGGGGGCCGCGCCGGTGCCGGTGCCCCCGCCCATGCCGGCGGTGATAAACACCATGTCTGTGCCCTTAAGGGCCGCGGCAATCTCGTCCTTGCTCTCCTCCGCCGCCTTTTGGCCCTTGGAGGGATCTCCGCCGGCGCCCTGGCCGCGGGTGAGCTTGTCCCCTATATGAAGCTTATACGTAGCGTTGGAAAACCGCAGAGACTGTATATCGGTGTTGACCGAGATGAACTCCACGCTGGACATGCCGCCGCTGCACATACGGTTGACCGCGTTGCCGCCGCCGCCGCCCACGCCAATCACCTTGATGGCTACAACCCTGCCAAAATCATTGTCGAGGTCTATGTTCATTTTCATGCCGCATCCTCCGCTTTTCTCTGCCGGACTAATTATTTATATCATATCAGATTTTAGGCGCCTGCGCAACACCGGGCCTTGCAAAACCCTCCTGCCGCCCCACTTTTAACGGGTCATTCATATTTGAAGTAATTCTCCCGGTACTCTTCGTTCATCAGCGCGTCCACATCCACCCGCTCGGTGTACCCGCGGCCCTGGATGGACAGATCGATGCGGCCCACGTAGTTTTCCTCCAGCTGGTTGTCCAAAAGCTCCATGGCCCGGCGCAGCTTTCCGGAAAGGTCCTTTTCGCTGCCCATGCTCAGCAGCACCCGGTTGTCATACAGCAGCACGGTATTCAGCCTGTCCCCCACGTCGATATAATTGATGTTCTGGATGCCGGTGTCCTCCATGGCCTCCAGCACATACCGCAGGGTGGTCAGGCTCTCCTCCGCCGTTTCGTCCCCGTAGCTGCCGGCGGGAAAAGCCGAAAAATCGGCGCCCACCACCAGGGGCAGGTCCTCCCGGGCCACGCCGCTGCCCTGCTCAATCATCCGCCCGGAGGCGCTGAGGAGGGTGTAGCTGTGGGCGGGGCCCACCACCACCAGGGCGGGGACGGATTCGGTGACCCGGATTTCCACCGTGGTGGGCAGCATCCGGACCACCTTCACCTCCTCCACATAGGGGAAGGCCTCCCGAATCTGCTCCTCGCTGGCTTTGGTGTCGATGGCCAGAATGTTTTCCTCCTGCTGGATGCCCGACACATAGATGATGTCGTCATCCAGGTACCGGTGGACGCCCACCACCGCAATGGTCTGGACCTTGAAGAAAATGGCAAGACACAGGACCGCCACGGCGGAAAGCACCGCCAGAAGAAACGCGGTCAGCCCCGCGAATCTCCTGCGGCGCCGGCGCCTTAGGGTTCTTTTTTCATCCTGGTTATTCATCCTGCCGGTGTTACTCCTCTTTGATGTCCACACCCAGCTGGGTGAGATTTTCTGCAAACCGCTCATAGCCGCGGTCGATGTGGGACAGCTCCCGGACCGTGCTGGCGCCCTCGGCGGCCATGGCCCCCAACACCACCGCCGCCCCGCCCCGCAGGTCGGTGCAGCATAGGTCCGCGCCGTGCAGACGCTCCACCCCGCTTACCACCGCCGTCTTGCCCTGGGTGGAAATGTCGGCCCCCAGCTTGCGCAGCTCCTCCACATGGCGTAAGCGGCTGTCAAAGATGTTTTCCACAAAGACGCTGGTGCCGTCGGCGCCCATGGCGGTGGCCATCATAACGGCCTGCATATCCGTGGGAAAGCCCGGGTAGGGCTGGGTCCGGATGATGCCCAGTTCTTTCAGGCGGTCCGGCGCCTTCAGCCAGATGGAATTCAGGGAGGTCCGCACCACGCACCCGGCGTTGCTCAGGTACGCCAGCGCCGTCAGCACATGGCCGGGGGTCAGGCCCGTCAGCAGCACCTCCCCGCCGGTGATGGCCGCCGCGCAAAGGTAGGTGCCGGCGGCAATGCGGTCCGCGATGACGGTGTGCTCGCAGCCATGGAGGCGTTCCACCCCCTGGATGTGGATGACCCCGTCGATGGTCAGGTGGATTTTGGCGCCGCAGCCCTGTAAAAACGTAATCAGGTCGGCAATCTCCGGCTCCCGGGCACCCCCGGTAATCTGGGTGTCCCCCCGGGCCGTCACCGCCGCGATAATGGCGTTTTCGGTGGCGCCCACACTGGGAAAAGGAAATTCGATTTTGGCGCCGTGAAGGCCGTTTGGCGCCTTGCAGCGGAGCTTTCCCTCCCCCTCCTCCACCTGGGCCCCCAGCCGTTCCAGGGCAAACAGGTGCAGGTCCACCGGGCGGGAGCCCAGCTCGCAGCCGCCGGGGAGGCTGATCTCCCCTTCGCCGTGGCGGGCGATCATCCCGCCCAAAAATACCACCGAGGAGCGCATGGCCTTCATCAGGCCGTCGGGAATCCGCCAGTCCCCGCCGCTGCTGGCGGTGGTGATGATGGTGCTGCCCTCCCGCCTGGCGTCGCAGCCCAGGTGGCCCAGAATATCCATGGCCACGGCCACGTCGGTCAGGTCCGGGCAGTTGCGGATGACGCAGTCCCCGCAGATGGTGGCGGCGGCCAAAATGGGAAGCACGGCATTTTTCGCCCCATGGACGGCAAGGGTTCCTGCCACGCGATTTTTTCCTCGGACTATGTAAACAGACATCATCCGCACCCCTTGACTGATACTTGACGGCGCGCAAAGCCGCCTGCAACCGTATACTATGCCGCGGCGGGGCCGAAGGTTCGCTTAGGGGAGCATGTCCAGGATTTCGTCCGCGATGCGCCGGGCGGCGTCTGGCCTGCCCAGCTTTTTTGCGTTTTCGCCCAGCCAGCCCAGGCGCTGGGGGTCGTCCACCAGCTGCTTTGTCAGGTCCGTCAGGGTCTTTCCGGTCAGGTCCTTTTCCTCCAGCACCAGGGCCGCGCCGGCCCGGTACAGCACCATGGCGTTGTGATACTGGTGGTTTTCCGCCACGTTGGGGGATGGGATGAGGATGGACGCCCGGCCCACCGCCTCCAGCTCGCCAAGGGTGATGGCCCCCGCCCGGCAGATGACCAGGTCGGCCGCCGCCAGGCAGACCGGCATGTCGTCTATGTACTCCCGGATGTCCAGGTCGGGGTTGTCCTCATAGGCCACCCCCCGCTCCCTAAGCAGCCTTGGCAGCAGGTCTACCCCGTACTGGCCGGTGGCGTGGATGTGGTGGATTTTGCCCGACCCCGCGTGCCAGGCCATAACGTCGGCAATGGCCTCGTTGACCCGCTGGGCCCCCAGGCTTCCGCCGAAGGAGAGGAGGCAGACCTGCCCCGCCCCCACCCGGCAGGCCTTGCGGGCGGCCCCGCGGTCCTGGGTCAGCACCTGGGGGCGCACCGGATTGCCGGTAACCACATAGGGCACGCCCCTGGGCAGGTAATCCCGGGCCTTTTCCACCGCCAGCAGCACCTTGTCCACCCTGCGGGCCAGCATTTTGGTGGTCACCCCGGGAAAGGCATTCTGCTCGTGGGTGGCGGTGGGAATGCCCAGCTTGCAGGCGGTCATCAGCACCGGGCCGCTGACATAGCCCCCGGTGCCCACCACAAGGTCGGGGGCAAACTCCCGGATCACCCGCCCGGCCCGGGCTTCGCTGGTCAGCAGCAGGCCCGCGGACTTTACATTGCGGACAATGTTGCCGGGGGTCAGCCTCCGCTGGATGCCCATGGCGCGAAAGGGGACAAAGTCAAAGCCGGCGTCCCGCACCAGCCGGGCCTCCATCCCCCCGGGGTTGCCGGCAAAGCGGATGACCGCGCCGGGCGCCCGGGCGCGGATTTCGGCTGCAATGGAAAGGGCGGGATTGATGTGTCCCGCCGTTCCGCCGCAGGCAAACAGGATACGCATGGGGCCTCTACTCCTTTTCCAAAGCGGTTTGCCGCGAGATGGACAGCACAATGCCCATCTGCGCCAGCAGCATCAAAAGGGCGGTGCCTCCGTAGGAGAAAAACGGCAGACTGATGCCGGTGTTGGGGATGGTGTTGGTGACCACCGCCACATTGAGGATGGCCTGGATGCCCACCTGGGCCGTCAGTCCCGCCGCCAGCAGGGTGCCAAAGCGGTCCCGGGCCTTGACGGCAATCATAAAGCCCCGGCAGATGAGCAGCACAAACAGCAGAATGACCAGCACCGCCCCCACAAAGCCCAGCTCCTCGCAGACGATGGCAAACACAAAATCGTTTTGGGGGGCGGGCAAAAACAGGTATTTTTGCCGGGAGTTGCCGATGCCGGCCCCCAAAAGCCCCCCGGAGCCGATGGCGTACAGGGACTGGATGGTCTGAAAGCCGGCCACC
>CALGIL010000299.1 GCA_937914895.1 uncultured Angelakisella sp. | reverse complement strand
TTTACCCCAGTGCCTTGCTTCGGAGCTTTGCTCCGAAGCCGCCCAAAGGATAAGGGTAGGGAAAGATGCATCTTTCCCTACCCTTATCCTTTAAGCGACCCGGTGCCCGGGCAAGGCGCGGCGGGCAATGGCTTTCCCACCATATAAAGTGCAGACTGGCCCACTGCCGAAAGCAGTAAGGGGTTCCTTCTTTTCCGTGCGACTTCCCACTGCACAAAGTGCAGACTTCTTAAAAATTTTGGGCCGGCTTTTTTAAAAGCCGGCGGGGTGCGGTGCGGCGCCCCGCGGCCTTTTTCTGACTTTTTCCCTCTGACATCCGCCCTCTAAAGGGGCCGGCTTCAGGCGCGGTCCTCCAGGTATTTGACAAGATCCCCCACGGTGTGTACGGACTCGATGTCCTCGTCGGGGATTTCCAGGTCAAACTCATCCTCCAAGGTCATCACCAGGTCCACGATGTCCAGGGAATCGGCGCCCAGATCATCCACCACGTCGGTGGCCATGGTGATCTCGTCCGTCTCCACGTCCAGCTGCTCCGCCAGAATTGCGGCAATCTTCTCAAAAATCATATCGGTTACTCCTTAGTTGTATGGTTTGACAGAATGCTCCGGTTTTGGTGGAGACGACGTGCCTGCCAAGTTCGAACCTATGATAGCGTGTTTTTCCATGGATGGCAAGGGGTTTTTGCAAAGTTTTTGCATTTTGCGCCGGGCGGCGGCATCCCGCGCAAAAAGGGGGGAGAGAAGAAGGGGGAAGAGCGTCGAAGGGGCGTGCCGGCCGCCCGGCCACGGCCCCTGCGCGCCGTCCGGGGCGGGCGCCGCGTATGGAAAATACAAAGTTGGCAATACTAGGCCTTGTCGTATCCAAAAACCCCACGGACCGGCCCAAACCCGGTCATCTGATTATTATGTCTAAAATCTGCGAGAATTTTTAGCCATTTCACTGATTGAAATTAAATTCCAGAATTAGTATAATAATATTAGAATTTTATTTCATCCCGCAAAAACACGTCCGTGCAAGACAAAACCCGGCGGCAGCCGGGGGCAAAGCCCCCGGCTGCGCGCCCAAATCACCGATTATGCGAGAGGAGAGGTAGACTGTGAGCGAAAATCAATCCATGTCCCAGCAAATCCTGGCCGGCCTCGGTGGTGTGGAAAACATCAGCGAGTTTGAAAACTGCATGACCCGCCTGCGCGTCGTTGTAAAGGACGGCGCCAAAATGGACCGCAAGGGGCTGGCCAAAATCCATGGCGTCCTAAGCGTGGTGGGCAGCGACACCGAACCCCAGATCATCCTGGGACCCGGCGTGGCCGACACCATTGCCACCGAGCTGAGAGGGGTGGCGGGGCTTAACTATTCCGAGCAGGACATGAACTCCGGCGCGCTGATGCAGAAAAAGAGCGCCACCGGCATCCTGGATTTCTTTTCCCGGACCTTTGCGCCGCTGATCCCGGTCTTTGCCGGGTCCGGCCTTCTGTTTGGCGTCAAGCAGATCTTTGTGGTCATCTTCAACCTGACCGGCACCCAGATCTTTAACCCCGCGGCGGTGGTGGACGGCGGCTCCGTCTTTATGGCGGCCATGACCGTGCTGTGCTCCACCTTCTTTACCTACCTGAACATTGCGGTGGCCACCCAGGCTGCCCGGGTCATGGGCGGCAATATGTACCTGGGCCTTGTGGCCGGCGGTATTGTCACCAACGTGGGCGGCCTTGCCGGCGCGGCCATGGGCTTTATGGGCCTGACCTTTGTCAACGGACGCGGCGGCACCCTGGCGGCCCTGGCGGCCGGCGCGCTTATCGCCGTGGTGGAAAAATGGATTAAGAAGCACTGCCCCGACGCATTGGCGGTGCACCTGCCCTCCCTGGGGGCCATTGTCGTGGTGGGTCTTATCACCATGTTTCTCCTGCAGCCGGTGGCGGGCTTTGTCACCGACATCATCACCACCGCTTTGCTGTGGATGTTTGAAAACGCCGGACCTCTTGGCGGCGCCGTCATCTCCTTTGCCTTCCTGCCCCTGGTGATGACCGGCCTGCACCACGGCCTGACGCCGGTGCACGCCGCCCTTATCCAAAGCGTGGGCTATACCCCCCTGTACGCCTACAACTCCATGGCGGGCGGCGGCCAGGTGGGTGCGGCCATTGCCCTGCTGGTTAAGTACCGCAAGTACAACAACCTGACCAATGCCGTCAAGGGCGGCCTGCCCGCCGGCATCCTTGGCATCGGCGAGCCCCTGATCTTCGGTGTGTCCCTGCCCTTGGGCCGCGTGTTCTTTACCGCCTGCGCGGGCGCGGCGGTGGGCGGCCTGGTCTGCGGCTTCTTCCCCGGCATGGGCGCGGTGACCATCAACGTGTCCGGCATTCTGGGCACCCTGGTCAACACAAGGCCCCTGGGCTACCTGCTGGCCTATGCCTGCTCCATCCTGTTCGGCTTCCTCTTTACCTACTTTGTGGGCGCCAAGGAGGAAAACCTGCAGCACTTTAAGTCTGAGATCTGATCTAAAGAACAGCGAGAGCAGACAAAACAATTTGTGGTATACTATACCTGCAAATTCGGATGCGCTCCCTCCTGCGCAGGAGGGAGCGCTTTCCCTGACCCGGGGCCCCGGCCCCCAAGGAAGAAAGGAGTTTTGAGAATGGATCAGTTTGTACGGGAACCCAAAGGCATACAGAAATGGTGGGACGATTTTGAATTGTCCGGCCAAAACGTGGTGTGGCGGGAAAAGACCTACGGCGACAACGTCGCTGTGTATAAAAATCAGGAGGCTTGCAAAGCCATGGCCGCCACGGTGGCCTACAAGGTGGCCAACCAGAACTTCCACCGGGGCGACGCCGCCCTGGGCAATCTGCAGTGGGGCACCACCTACCTGAACCCCGGCACGGTGGACGGCGAGTGCAACATGACCCACGGCCACTTCCACAAGGCGGACCCCATCTGCGACGAATACTACTACGGCATTTCCGGCGAGGGCTTCCTGCTGTTTTGGGACGGCGCCGACGACTTTTATGTCGAAAAGGTGTTCCCCGGTTCGCTGCACTACATCAGCGGCGTTTATGCCCACCGCATCATCAACAGCGGGGACAGCGTGCTGGCGGTGGCCGCGGCCAGCCTGCCCGCCACCCGCCAGGACCACGCCGTCATCGAGACCAGGCCCTTTCCCTACCGCTGCTTTAAGCGGGACGGCCAGGTGGTCTGGGAGAAGGCGTAATGGAGCCCCGCCACCGCTGCGGGGTCGCGGTGTACCCCGGCTTTTCCGACGACCGGGAGATGGACGAAACCCTTGCCTACCTGCGCCGCGCCCGGCAGGCGGGCTTTGACGAGGTATTCGGCTCGCTGCACCTGCCGGAGCTTTCCTACACCGACTGTCTGGGCCGGGTGCGGGGGCTGGGGGAAGAGGTAAAGGCCCTGGGGATGGAGCTGATCCTGGACATTTCCGGCGGGATGCTCCGCCGCATCCTGGGGGATGAGGCGCTGGCGGCCCAGCTGCGGGCCATCCCCATGGACTGGCTGCGCCTGGATTACGGCGTTACCCCCGAGGAGACCTGCCGCCTGGCCGCCGTCCTGGAGGTGCCCGGGCTGATGCTCAACGCCTCGGTGCTGACCGGGGAGGAGCTGGCCCGGCTGGTGCCCGGTCTGCGCCGGGCGGCGCCGGGGGTGCGCCTGCGGGGCCACCACAACTTCTATCCCCGGCCCGAGACCGGCCTTTCCATGGAATTTATGATTGGGCGCTCCCGCCAATATCTGCCCTATGACATTCCCGTCACCGCCTGCGTGGCCTCTTTGGAGCACCCCCGGCTGCCCCTGATGGCCGGGCTGCCCACGGTGGAGGAGCACCGGGGGGTCAGCTGCCAGCGGGCCGCCCGGGAGCTGCTGGCCACGGGGGTGGTGGACGACCTTACCCTGGGCGACCCCTTTGCCTCCGACCAGGAGCTGCGCTGGGTGGCCGGGGCCTGCCGGGGGGAGCCCCTGGAGGTCCGCTTTGTGCCCGCCGGGGACCTTGGCCCCCTGGAGCGGGAGATCGTCTTTGGCGGGGTGCATCAGGCCCGCCCCGACCAGGCGGCCTGGTCCATCCGGTCCCAGACCTCCCGGCAGATGGCCACCCCCGGGGTGCTGGTGCCGGCCCGGGAGCCCCAGGCCCGGGAGTGGGGCGCGGTGACCGTTGACAACGAAAACTACCGCCGTTACAGCGGCGAGCTGCACATTGTCACGGGGGACCTGCCCGCCGACGGGCGGGTCAACGTGGCCGGCTGGGTGCACCCCGACGACCACTGGAAGGTGCGGGTCATCACCCCGGGCAGCGGGTTTTACTTTACCGAATAAGGAGAAAGCCAATGGACATTATCCCCTACGAGGACCGGTATATGGGCCGGATTTTGGAGGTCTGGAACCGGAGCCTGACCCAGGACCTTATTTCCCGGGACATTTTCCGCCAAAAGGTGCTGGCGGATGAAAACTTTACCCCCGCCCTGGCCTTTCTGGCCCGGGAGGGGGAGGAGCTTTTGGGCTTTTTGCTGGCCACCCGCCGCCGGGAGCCCTATCTGGACCGGGGGCTGGAACCGGAAAAGGGCTGGATTGTGGCCATGGCCGTGGCGCCGGAGCACCGGCGGCAGGGCATTGGCACACGGCTTTTGCAGGCGGCGGAGGCCGCCCTGGGGGAGGCCGGCGCCCGCACCGTCATCCTGGGCGCTTACAGCCCCCATTATTTTATGCCCGGGGTGGATGTGCACCACTACGCCCCGGCGGTGTCCTTTTTTGAGGCCCGCGGGTACAAGGCCGGAGAGGCCGCCTACGCCATGCGCCGCCTGCTGTTTGGGTATGAGGTGCCCCAGGCGGTGTTGGAGAAAGAAAAAAAGGCCCTGGAGGCCGGCTTTGTGTTTTTGCCCTACGAGGAAAAACACCGCCGCGCCTTTGGGGACTTTCTAAGACAAAACTTTTCCGCCGGGTGGCAGTACAACGCAGGCCGGCTGGTGGAGGAGGGCCTGGCCCGGCGGCAGATCTGGCTGTGTATGAAGGGGGAGGAGGTGGTGGGCTACTGCCAGCGGGGCATGGACGGAAGCGCCAGCCGCTTTGGCCCCTTTGGGGTGGCGGAGGGCTACCGCAACCACTCCCTGGGCAGCATTTTGTTTTGCAAAATGCTGTTTGACATGGCCTGCCAGGGGAACTACCTTGTGTACTTTCTGTCCACCGACGACCCCGGCGCCCGGTTTTACCAGCGCCAGGGGATGGAGGTGTACCGCACCTTTTGCCACTGCGACAAGGCGCTGTAATCAGTAGGGCGAGCCCCCCTGGGGCCGCCACAGCTCCCGGTACTGCTCCAGCAGCTTGGCGGGGTCGTCCTCTGCCACCTGGGCCAGGTTGAGGAAGATGACGTCCACCGCAAACAGCTGGGCATAGCGGGAAAAAATGGCGGCAATCTTGGTCACCTGCTCCACGTTGGGGATGTACAAACAGAGGTCCGACATGGCGGACAGGGGGGTTTGGGCGTAGCGGGTGACGGCAAGAACTGGGCAGCCGTTCTCCTTGGCCTGGCGCACCGCCAGGTTGACCTCGTTGGTGGAGCCGCCGTAGGACACCGCAATAACCACGTCCTCTTTGCCGGCGGTGATGGCGTTTTGGATGCCCAGGTTGCCGTCCATGGTGTAAATGCACCGCTTGCGCAGCTTTAGCAGCTTTTGCAGCAGGTCCTGGGCCATTAAAGAGGAGGCCCCCACGCCGAAGAGGTACACTGCCTGGGCCCGCCCGATGAGGGACGCCGCCTCCCGGAACCGGGACATTTCGTTAAGGGACAAAACGCCGGAACAGACATTGCCGATGTTTTGGATGAAGTGCTGGCTCAGGGTGTCCTGGGTGGTGCTCCACTGCAGGGCCATGTTAAAGTCGCTGACAATGCTGGCGTCCACCTCCCGCACCAGCTCGATGCGCATTTCGCCAAAGGTTTTGTACCCCAGCTTGCGCACAAAGCGGGTGATGGAGGAGGGGGAGACATTGACGGCGGCCGCCATTTCATGTATGCTCATCTTAAAGGCGCTTTCGGCATTCTGCGTCAGAAAATCGGCGATTTTCTGTTCCGAGGCCGTCAGGGACGGATAGGACTGCTCGATGCGGACCAGACAACTCATGGGATGACCTCCTGTCCTTGCCTATAGTATCACAATTATAGCACAAAACAACATGCGCGGCATGTTGTGGGGCGAAGCCCCGCCGCCGGCAGGCGGCCCTTTAGCTTCAAGGTTCCCGGGTACCCGCCTGGAATCTTTGCTTCCACTAGTGGGTGGGGTTATTATAACACCTTTGCGGCCTTTTGAACAAGGGCGGCTGAAATTTAATTTCATTACGAAAGGAAGACCTGCCATGAGCCAAAGACGCGACGAACTGGAGGGGCTGACCACCGAGGCGCGCAACCCCCGCACCAAGGAGCTGGACACCGTCTCCACCCTGGAGATGGTGCGGATGATCAACGACGAAAACCGGGTGCTGGCCCAGGCGGTGGACGGGGAGAGCGAGGCCATTGCAAGGGCGGTGGACCTGACGGCCGACCGGCTGAAAAAGGGCGGCAGGCTTATTTACATCGGCGCCGGCACCAGCGGGCGGCTGGGGGTGCTGGACGCGTCGGAGTGCCCCCCCACCTTTTCCATGGACCCCGGCCAGGTGGTGGGCATCATCGCCGGGGGCGACCGGGCCCTGCGCCTGCCCTCGGAGAACGCCGAGGATAAGCCCGAGACCGCCAGGGCCGACCTTGCGGCCGTGGGCGTCTGCGACAAGGACGTGGTGTGCGGCATCGCGGCCAGCGGGCGCACCCCCTATGCCGCCGCGGGCCTGCAGTACGCCCGGGAAAAGGGCGCCGCCACCCTGTGCATCACCAACAACAAAAATTCCCTGCTGGGGCGGTACAGCGACGTGGCCATGGAGGTGGACGTGGGGCCCGAGGCCCTTACCGGCTCCACCCGCATGAAGTCCGGCACCGCCCAAAAGCTGGTGCTCAACCTGCTGTCCACCGGTGTGGCGGTGCGGCTGGGCAAGGTATACAGCAACCTGATGGTGGACGTAAAGGCGTCCAACGTCAAGCTGAACATCCGGTGCCTTAACATTTTGGGGGAGATTTTCCCGGACAAAACCGAGGAGGAATTTTCCGCGGCCCTTGCGGAGGCCGGCGGCAGCGTCAAGCTGGCGGCCGTCATTCTGGGCCGGGGGCTGGACGCCGCCGGGGCCCGGCAGCTGCTGGACCGCTGCGGCGGGTATCTTCGCAAAGCGCTGGAGGAGGAAGTTTAACCCATGGCACAGGAAATCATTTACGCGCCCTTTACCGGCACGGCGGTGCCCATGACCCAGGTGCCCGACCCGGTGTTTTCTGAAAATCACATCGGCCAGGGGGTGGCCGTCCAGCCCGCCGACGGGGTGGTGGTCTCTCCGGCGGACGGGGTTATTTCGGCCCTTACCCGCACCAACCACGCCTTCTGCGTCACCACCGATGTGGGCACCGAGCTGCTCATCCACATCGGCATCGACACCGTCAAGCTGGAGGGCAAGGGCTTTAAGTGCTATGTCCAAAAGGGACAGCGGGTCCGCCGGGGGGATAAGGTGATGAAGTTTGACCTGCGGCTCTGCCAAAAGCATAACCTCAACGTCATCTCCCCCTGCGTGGTCATCAGCAGTGAGGAAATTGCGGCGGTACAGCCCCACACCGGTCCGGTCAAGGCGGGGCAGACCCCCATTCTCACCCTGGAGCGGACCTGAAGGCTTACGCGCCGTCACAGGCCCTTTGTGGGGGCTTTCACAGCAAAGCAAGGAAAGGGGAAACAGACATCATGGCAAGAATACGAGCGGTGGCAACCGACCTGGATGGCACCCTGCTGCGAACAGACAAGCTGATCCATCCCGACGACATTGCCACCGCAAAGCTGCTCCGGCAAAAGGGGGTCAGGCTGTTTATCGCCACCGGGCGGCACCCGGCGCTGACCCGCTGGTATGCGGAGGCACTGGGCGGGGTGGACCTTGCCATTACCGCCAACGGCGCGCAGCTGTGCGACTTTGCCGGCGGCCGGACGGTGGAGGAGCATTTCCTCACCGGCCCCCAGGCCGCCCAGGTCAAGGAGTTTGCCGCCGCCCAGGGGGCGGAGTATTTTGTGTACACCCGGGATTTTCCCTGCTATCTGCGCCAGGATAAGCGGGTGCAGCCGGACAACCATGGCTTTGTCATGGGCAAGGGGCCGGACTTTGGGGATGTGATGCGCATCATGGACGAGGTGCCGGACGCCCTGGACTATCCCGTGGTCAAGGTGATCTTTCCCGACCTGGACCGGGCCCGGATCCCGGAGCTGCAGCGCCGCTTTGGCGGCTGCAGCCTGGAGATTTACGATTACGACCGCATTGTGGCGGAGATCGGCCCCGCGGGCTGCAGCAAGGGCGCGGCCCTGGGCACCGCCGCCCGGCTGTACGGCTTCGACCTGTCCGAGGCTCTGGTTCTGGGGGACAATTACAACGACCTGTCCATGCTGCGGGTGGCGGGCTATCCCGTGGCCCCGCAAAACGGCTACCCCGAGGCCCGTCAGGCGGCCGCCTACCTCTGCGCCGACAACGACCACGCCCCCCTTACCGACGCCATCCGGCACTTTCAGCCGGATCTGCTGGAACCCTGACCTGTCCGTTTCTGCAAGGCCCACCTCTTTTCCCCTTTCCGTCGGCGAAAGGGGAAAAGAGGTGGGCCTTGTTTTTTATAAAGGTAAGCTTTTTTACGCTATGGGGCACGGCCCCAAACCCTCTTTGCCCTCCGGGCGGGGATACCCTCCGGGGGCATTTAGGTGCGAGCCACTTCTGCGGAAGTGGCGGTCGCTGCGCGACA
>CALGIL010000298.1 GCA_937914895.1 uncultured Angelakisella sp. | reverse complement strand
GGCCAACTGGGAGGGTGTGCGCCTGAAGCCCCAAAACCCGTTTTATATCCTGGGCCTTGCGCCCAACGCCGCGCGGCTTGCGGTCCGGTTCTTTTTCCGGGACGACTTTGGTTATTTTATCAGGAACATCCAGCGGCATTATGACGATGCGGACATGGCCGCGGACGGCAGAAGCAAGCGGGGCCATATTCCGCTGTGGCTGCTGCTGCGGGAGACGGTCAACCAAAAGTCCAGCGACAAAAAGGCGTCCCCCCAGATGTCGGGGGATATGCTCCGGGCGGTGCTGACGGGCTGTCCCTACCCCGCCACGCTGTACCAGCAGACCCAGCTGCGCATCCGCGCGGAGCGGGAGATCACCCGGGGGCGGGCCGCCATCATCAAGGCGTACTTATCCAGGAACACCAAAAAAGAAGAATACAGGGGGGCGCTGAAAGTGGAACTCAACGAAGGCACGACGTACCAGCCCTATGTGCTGGGGCGGCTTTTTTCGGTGGCGGAGGCCATCCAGGAGCGGGCCAGCGGCGTGACGACCATTAAGGACAAGTACTTTTCGTCGGCCTGCGCCACGCCGGCCGTGGTCTTTCCCATGGTGTTGGACCTTGCGGACAAGCACCTGAAAAAGCTGGACGGGGGCATACGGACCTACTACGCCAAGCAGCTGGGGGAGCTGACAGCCAAAATCACCCAAAGCTATCCGCCCCACCACAATCTGTACGACCAGGGCATCTTCCAGCTGGGCTACTACCATCAGACGCAAAAGCGCTTTGAAAAGAAGGAACAGCCCCAGACCGGGGCCGGCAACGAAGAGACGAAAGGGGATATAACCAATGCCTGAGCCTATCCAAAACCGCTATGAATTTGTCATCCTGTTCGACGTGGAAAACGGAAACCCCAACGGCGACCCCGACGCGGGCAATATGCCGCGCATCGACCCCGAAACCAACCTGGGCATCATCACCGACGTGTGCCTCAAGCGGAAGATCAGAAATTACGTCCAGACGGTTAAGGAGGATGCCCCGGGCTGGCGCATTTACATCAAGGACAACGTCCCCCTCAACCGAAGCGACCTGGAGGCCTACGCTTATTTGGGCGTGGACGACAAAAGCATCAAGGAAGCAAAAAAGAAGGACGAGCGGCTGGACGAAAAAATCCGGGACTTTATGTGCCAAAATTTTTATGACATCCGCACCTTTGGCGCGGTGATGACCACCTTTGTCAAGGCGGCCCTCAACTGCGGCCAGGTGCGCGGTCCCGTGCAGCTGGGCTTTGCCCGCAGTGTGGACCCGGTGCTCCCCCAGGAGGTCACCATCACCCGCGTCGCCATCACCACCGAGGCCGACGCCGAGAAAAAGGGTACCGAGATGGGCCGCAAGTACATCATCCCCTATGGGCTCTACCGCTGCGAAGGCTATGTCTCGGCAAACCTGGCCCGCAAGACCACCGGTTTCTCGGAGGGGGACCTCCAGCTCCTCTGGCAGGCCATCCTCAATATGTTCGAGCACGACCACTCGGCCGCCCGGGGCAAAATGGCGGTGCGGGAGCTTATCGTCTTCCGGCACGACAGCGAGCTGGGCAATGCCCCGGCCTACAAGCTCTTTGAGACCGTCCGCGCTGAGCTGAAGGAGGGTATCTCCGCTCCAAGGGGCTATCAGGACTATACCGTCACCGTAGACGAGCAGGCCCTCCCGACGGGCGTCTCCTGCACCCGGATGGGGTGATCGGCTTGGAGGGAGACGATGACCTCCTGCTCTCCGGTCTCCAGCACTTCGCCTACTGCCGCCGCCAGTGGGCCCTTATCCACATTGAGCAGCTCTGGGAGGAGAACGGGCGGACGGCGGATGGACA
>CALGIL010000297.1 GCA_937914895.1 uncultured Angelakisella sp. | reverse complement strand
GGTGGAACTGGTAGAAAAACGCCAGCCAGTCGGCCACGGTGACCGCCACGGGATTGCCTACCGCCCGGATGCGCTGAAAATCCTCGAGCTGGATAAGGGCCTTTTCGGTGACGTCCAGCCCCGCCATGATCAGGGGGATACCGGATTCGAAGACGATTTTGGCCGCGTGGGGGTCCACCAGAATGTTAAACTCGGCGGCGGGGGTCCAGTTGCCGTGGTGGATGCCGCCCCCCATCAGGGAGATGACCCGGATTTTGGATTTTAGCTCCGGGTGGGCCAGCAGCAGCGCCGCCACGTTGGTCAGGGGCCCGGTGGGGATGAGGGCCACGGGCTCCTGGCTTTGGGCCAGCACCTCCGCCATCAGCTGGACCGCCGACAGGGGGCTTTTCTCAAAGTCCGGCTCCGGCAGGTCGGGGCCGTCCAGGCCCGTCTGGCCGTGGACGGTGGGGGCCACAATGGCCTCGCCCACCAGGGGGCCGGGGCGGCCCATGGCCATGGGCACCCGCAGGCCCAAAAGGGTCATGACGCGCATGGTGTTGTAGGTGGTCTTTTCAATAGTCTGGTTGCCGCACACCGAGGTGACGGCGCGGATGTCCAACAGGGGAGAGGAGGCGGCCAGCACCCAGGCAATGGCGTCGTCGTGGCCCGGGTCGCCATCCAAAATGACGGGAATCCGTTTCATAGAAGGTCCTTTCCGCCGCGTAAAGCGGCACCTGTAATGGGTGTTAAAAATGCGGGGGCGCACCGTCCGGCGCGCCCCCGCGTTTTCCCCAAAAGACAAAAGTCAGGAGGCCTCCGGGGCGGCGCCGCCGGTGGTCTGCCCCTTGCGCTTTTTGCGCCGGTGGGTGCCCAGCTTAGTGGCCGCGTAAATGGCAAGCCCCGCAATGGTAAAGACATAGGGGGTCATCTTCACCAGCTCCGCCGGCAGGCCCAGGCTTTGCATGTTGGCGGCCAGGGCGTCGGCAAAGCCGAACAGCAGCGAGGTGAGCATGGTGCCCACCGGCTCGCCCTGGCCCATGGCCTCGGCGGCCAGGGCGATAAAGCCGCGGCCGGCGGTCATGTTGGTGTTAAAGCTGGACATATACCCCATGGACATAAAGGCGCCGCCCATGCCCGCCAGCACGCCGGAGACGGCAAGGGCAAGATACTTGACCCGGTTGACGCTGACGCCCACCGAATCGGCGGCGTGGGAGTTTTCGCCCACGGCGCGCAGCTGCAGCCCCAGGGGGGTCTTGTACAGCAGAATCCACACCAGCAGCACGCACAAAAAGGCAAGATAGGTCAAAAGGTTGTGCCCGGACAAAATCTCGCCCAAAACGGGGATGTCCCTGAGCAGAGGAATATGGACGGTGGGCATGACCTTGCTGGCCAGGTTTGCGGAATACCCCCGGTCGCCGGAGGCCAGATACATGAAGAAGATGGTGCCGCCCCCGCCCAGCATGTTGACGGCAATACCGGCCAGGATGATGTCGGTTTTCAGCTGCAGGGCGAAAAAGCCGATCATCAGGGCGACAAGGACCCCCAGCAGGATGGCCATGAGAAGGCCGAACCAGGCGCTCTGGGTCCAGGCGCTGAAGATGACGCCCGTCAGGGCCGAAATCATCATAATGCCCTCCAGACCGATGTTGGTAACGCCGGCCCGGTCGGCCACCACCGCGGCCAGGGCCGCAAAGAGGATGGGGGTGGTAATGCGCAGGATGGAAAAGGCGAAGGGGACCGAGAAGACAGTGGAGACGATGCGGCTAAGCAAATCCAGCATTAAGTCTCAGCTCCTTTCTTCCCATGGCCGGACGTGCGTTCGGCAAGCTCTTCCTTGGCGCCCTTGACCACCAGCTTGTGGCGGTACTTGGCCAAAAACTGCTCGGCGGCAAAAAAGAGGAAGATGACCGCCTGAATGATGCTGAGCATCTCGGCGGGCACGTCGGAGTTAATCTGCATCAGGTTGCAGCCCCGCTCCAGATAGGCCATAAAAAAGGCGGCCAAAGGGACAAAGGCGGGGTTGTTTTTGGCCAGGATGGCAATGGTGACGCCGTTCCAGCCATAGCCGGGCAGCTGGCGCCATTTAAAGCGCTCAAAGTAACCCAGCATCTCCACGGCGCCGCCCATGCCGGACAGCACGCCGCCCAGCACCTGGCACAGGACCACCATGGCCCCCACCTTGATGCCGGAGTATTTGGCAAAGCTTTCGTTGACGCCGATCATCCGAATGGCGTAGCCCCATTTGGTGCGGTACATAAACAGGGCGATGACCACGGTGGCGGCCAGGGCGATGACAATGCCCCAGCTTAAATTGGTGCGCCCAATCAGGTTGGGCAGAAATTTGGGGATTTGGGCGGTGGGCTTAAACTGGAAGGTCATGGTGGCGCCCTGGGTGCGGTCGCTGAAGTGGTAGTTGAGGAAGTACAGCCCCAGCTGCAGCAGGATATAGTTGAGCATGAGGGAGGACACCATCTCGCTGGCCCCCAGCTTGGTTTTGAGGATGGCGGGAATGAGCATGGAGAGCCCGCCCACCACCACGGCGGCCAGAATGCAGACGATGACGTGAAGGACGGGGGGCAGGTCGAAGTAAATGGCGCAGAGAGCCGACACAAAAGCGCCGATATACAGGGTGCCCTCGCCGGCCAGGTTAAACTGGTTGGCGCTGAACATCACGCACACCCCAAGGCCCGTAAAGATGATGGGGATCATCCGCTCCAAAATCATCCAGATGTAGCGCATGTTGGTAAGGGGGGCCACAATCAGGTTGTACAGCGCGGTAAAGGGCTCGTCGCTGATGATGAAGATGAAGACCATGGCCACGGCCAGCGCCAGCAGGATGGAGGCCGCGCCGCGGATAATTTCAAATCCCAAGGTTTTATTACGCATGGAAGACCCTCCTTATCTCCTCGTCGGACTGGCGCTTTAGTCCCAGCATATATTCGCCCATCTCCTCGTCGGTCAGGGTGGAGGTGTCCTCGAAATAGGCCACAATCTCGCCGCCGTAAAAGACAATGAGGCTGTCGGACAGCTCGATGATCTCGTTGAGGTCGGCGGACACCAGCAGCACCGCGGTGCCGGCCCGGCTCAGCTCCACCAGCTTGCGGCGGATGAACTCGGTGGCGCCCACGTCGATGCCCCGGGTGGGCTGGTCGGCAATGATCAGCTTGGGGTCGCTGGAAAACTCCCGGGCCACCACCACCTTTTGGATGTTGCCGCCGGACAGATTGGCCACGCTTTGCCCGCCGGATTTGCACAGGATCTGATAGTCCCCGATAAGCTGCTGGGTGTCCTGGTGGATGGCCTTCATGTCAAAGAGGGGGCCCTTGTTAAACTTCGGCTTCCAGTACCGGTCGGAGATGAGGTTTTCCTCGATGGTGGCGGTGCCCGCCACCCCAAACAGCATCCGGTCCTCGGGAATATGGGAGACGCCCAGGCCCCGGATTTTGGACTGCCCCGCCCCGGTAATGGGCTGGCCCTCCACCTGGATGGTGCCGCCGTCCGGCTTTGCCATGTCAAAAAGCAGTTCCACCAGCTCCCGCTGGCCGTTGCCCTCGACGCCGGCGACGCCCAAAATCTCGCCCTTGCGCACGGTAAAGGAGACGCCGTCCAGCATCTTGCGGCTCCAGTCGTTGGTAAAGCTCAGGTCCTCCACCTTCAGCACCACGTCGGTGGGCACGGGCTTTTCCTTTTCCACCTTCAGCACCACGTCGCGGCCCACCATCAGGCGGGAGATGTCCTGCTCGCTGACGTCGGCGGTGTTGTATACCCCCACCGACTTGCCGCCGCGCATAATGGTCAGGCGGTCGGTAATTTGCTTGACCTCCTTGAGCTTGTGGGAAATGAAGATGATGGTGTGCCCGGTCTCCTTAAAATGAATGAGCTCTTTAAAAAGCTCCGTTGTTTCCTGGGTTGTCAGCACTGCTGTGGGCTCGTCCAAAATAAGGATGGTGGCGCCCCGGACCAGCGCTTTCAGGATTTCCACCTTCTGCTTCATGCCAACGGGGATGTCCATCACCTTGGCATGGGGGTCAACGTGCAGGTTGTATTTTTGGGAATACTCCTCGGTTATGGCCACGGCCTTGCCGTAATCCAGGAACATCCCCCGCTTTTTGGGCTCCATCCCAAGGACGATGTTTTCGGCCACGGTCAAAGAGGGGACCAGCATGAAGTGCTGATGCACCATGCCCACCCCCTTGGAGATGGCGACGGTGGGGGACGAGAGCGCCACCGTTTCGCCGCCCACAATGATTTCTCCTTCTTCAGGCTGCTCCAGCCCAAACAGCATTTTCATCAGAGTGGATTTACCGGCGCCGTTTTCGCCCATCAGGGCGTGGATTTCGCCCTTGCGCACCGAAAAATCCACATTTTGGTTGGCGGCTATTCCATTGGGGTATACCTTGGTAATCCCCTTCATTTGGACGACCATGCTGCCATCCTCCATAGAACCAGTCTCCCCTCCAAATAAAATGTGCGGAACCGGTACAGGGGGAGCTACACACACAGCTCCCCCTGTCCAGTTTAAGCAATTGCTATTTTGCGCGGTTTGCCTGCCCCTTAGGGACGCGCGGCCTCGCGGAGCTCCGCGACATTGACGGCCTTGTCGCCAAAGGCGGTGTTGACGGTAATCTCGCCGGCGACAATCTTCTTGGAGGCGGCGTCAACCGCTTCCTTGATGGCGTCGGGCAGCTTCTGGTAGTTGCCGGCGGTGGCAAGGCCCACGCCGCCTTCTTCCAGACCCAGGCTCAGGTTCTGGCCGTAGTAGGTCTTGCCGTCCAGCTCCTCGTTGATGATCCAGATGAGGGAGTCGCCGATGTTTTTAAGGCCGGAGAACATGGTGACGGCGGCAAGCTCGGGCTGGCTGATGGCAAAGGTGGCCTCCTGGTCGGAGTCAACGCCGATAAACCAGCCGCCCATTTCCTTGGCGGCTTCGGCAGCGCCGTTGCCGGCCCCGCCCGCGACGCCCCAGACGATGTCGCACTTGTTGGTGCCGTACATGACGTTGGCAAGCTCTTTACCGGCGGCGGTATCCCAGAAGTTGCCTACGTACTGGGTATCCACCTTCACTTCGGGGTCGGCGTCAGCGGCGCCCTGGAGGAAGCCCACCAGGAAGTCGTTGATGACGGGGCCGTCCTCGCCGCCCACAAAGCCGACGACCTTTTGGGCGTTCATCTTGTCCATGTCGCTGGAGGTAGCCAGAGCGGCGGCGGTGCCCACCAGGTAGCCCATGACGTTCTGCTGGTAGTTGATGCAGACCACGTTGGGCTTATCGACGGCGCTGTCATAGATGATATACTTCTGGTCCGGATAGTTGTCGGCCGCCTTTTCCAGATTGTCGGGCATCTGGTAGGTGCCGCAGATGATGATGTCGTACTCGCCGCTGGCGGACACTTCGTCCAAAGTGGAGATCCACTTGGGCTGGTCGGCGTCGGTGGCGCCCATCTCAAAGGTCTTGTACTCAATTTTGCCCTCGGCAGCCAGCGCGGCCAGGCCTGCTTCGGCAGAGTCGAAGAAGGACTTGTCGCCCAGGTTGCCGTTGACAAGGTTGGCTACTTTCAGCACAGTGGCGGGCTCGGGGGTTCCGGACTCCCCGGAATCGGGGGTGGAACTGGGGGACTGGGGCGGATTCTTGTCGCCGCAGCCGGCCATCAGCGAGAGCGCCATGACAGCGGCAAGCGCGATTGCCAAAAATCTTTTCATGATCTTCTTCCTTTCGAAATTCTCATTCGTAGTAGCACGGGGGAATTTCCCCTGTGTGAGGAGGACCCCGTACGGGCTTATTCTATCACGAATGTGAGAGAACTGTCAATAATGACGCAGGGGTTCCCGCAGGGCAGAATGTAAATTTTTTGTTTCATTTATCCGCCAAACAGGGCCGAAATCATCAATTTTTATGAATAAATAACAAAGAAAAAGGCCCGCCCCGCGCGGAGACAGGCCCTTGCGCAGGGGGCCGCGGGGACGGCCTAATCCGACCAGCCCTTGGCGCGCCCCACCGCTTTTGCCCACCCGGCCAGGTACCGGTCCCGGCAGGCGGGGTCCATGGCGGGGGTGTACAGCCGGTCCAGGGTCCAGCGCTCCTTAATCTCCGCTTGGTCCTTCCAAAAGCCCACGGCAAGGCCCGCCAGGTACGCCGCCCCCAGGGCGGTGGTCTCCCGGATCATGGGGCGGCGGATGGTGGCATCCAGGATGTCCGCCTGAAACTGCATTAAAAAGTTGTTGGCCGAGGCCCCGCCGTCCACCTTCAGCTCCTCCAGGCGGATGCCGGTGTCCTTTTCCATGGCGTCTATGACGTCCTTGCTTTGGTAGGCAATGGATTCCAGCGCCGCCCGGATAATCTGGTCCCGGCCGCTGCCCCGGGTCAGGCCCAGAATGGCGCCCCGGGCGTACATATCCCAGTGGGGGGCCCCCAGCCCCGTAAAGGCGGGCACCACATAAACACCGCCGTTGTCCTTCGCCTTGGCGGCAAAGTATTCGCTGTCCCGGGCCTCGGTGATAAACCGCAGCTCGTCCCGCAGCCACTGGACGACGGCCCCGCCCACAAAGACGCTGCCCTCCATGGCGTACTGGACCTTTGGGCCGGTGCCCGCGGCAATGGTGGTCAAAAGCCCGTGGTCGCTCAGGCAGAACTCCTCCCCCAGGTTCATCAGCAAAAAGCAGCCGGTGCCATAGGTGTTTTTGGCGTCGCCCTTTTCAAAGCAGGTCTGGCCAAACAGGGCGGCCTGCTGGTCCCCGGCGCAGCCGGCAATGGGGATGTCCGCCCCGCCCATGCTGACGGTGCCGTACACCTCGCTGCAGCCCCGGACCTCCGGCAGCATGGCCATGGGGATGCCCAGGGCCCCGCAGATCTTTTCATCCCAGCACAGGTCTTTGATGTTGTACAGCATGGTGCGGCTGGCGTTGGTGTAGTCGGATACGTGCACCCTGCCGCCGGTCAGCTTCCAGATAAGCCAGGTCTCCACGGTGCCAAACAGCAGCCGGCCTTCCTCCGCCAGCTTTTGGGCGCCCGGCACGTTGTCCAGAATCCACTTGATCTTGGTGCCGGAAAAGTAGGCGTCGATGCGCAGTCCGGTGTTTTCCCGGATATAGGGCTCCCACCCGTCGGCCTTCAGCTGTTCGCAGATGGGGGCGGTGCGGCGGCACTGCCAGACAATGGCGTTATAGACGGGGCGCCCCGTCTCCCGGTCCCACACAATGGTAGTCTCCCGCTGATTGGTAATGCCGATGGCGGCAATCTCCTGGGGGGCGATGCCGCTTTTGGCCATGACCTCCACCAGCACGCTGTACTGGGAGGAGTAAATCTCCATGGGGTCGTGTTCCACCCACCCCTCCCGGGGATAGTGCTGGGTGAACTCCTTTTGGGAAAGCGCCACAATGTTCTGTTCCCGGTCAAACACAATGACCCGGGAGCTGGTCGTGCCCTGGTCCAGTGCCACCACATACGGCTGAGACATGCAACCACCCTTTCCGTCCCGATTTTATTGTCGCTAAGATACCACCATTATAAGGCGGCGTCAAAGTCTTTGTCAACGCGGCCTGTCCCCCGGTCCGGCGGGGTGGGGGAGAGCGCCCCGGCCCGGGGGACAAATGGCCACACTCCCTTTGCATTGCGCCGGTTTGGTGGTATAATAACCTCACCTTATAGCCCTTTCCACCGGTGGAAAGGGGAGAAAGACCGCCAACGCTTCCAAGGGGGAACTCATACCCTGCCGGGCGGGCGTGCTTTTAACTAAAGTTTGCTTCTATACCCCGCGGGGCGGGGTCCCGGACCCCTTTATTGCCTCCGGCGGGGGTTTCCTATGGGGGTCTTTGCGCCCTGTGGGCGGTTTCCATGGGCATAGATTTCCTGTTGTCTGCCCTGGCCGTACCAGGGGGTAGCTTTTGTTTGTTCCTTTCCAGCAATGGAAAGGTACCAAAGATTTCCGGGGTTCCCCCGGATTCCCCTGACCCACAGGTGCTTTTCCCCATTACTACGCTTTGTAACCGAGCCAACCTTTCT
>CALGIL010000296.1 GCA_937914895.1 uncultured Angelakisella sp. | reverse complement strand
AGGGGGTTCCCGGGACCCGCTCGGAATCTCCGATTCCGCTAGCGGGTGAGGTTATTATAACACAGCGCAAAACGCAAAGCGTTTTGGGGGCGAAGCCCCGCCACCGACAGGTGGCCGATGTGTTTCAATGTTCTCGGGACCCGCTCGGAATCTCCGATTCCGCTAGCGGGTGAGGTTATTATACCAAAAAACCCTCCCAAAATCTACTGCCCGGCCGGCTTTTTCCGACGGGGGACTATACAGTCAGTAATCAACACTTTCCACCGGGTTTTCAACATGGTTTGTGTCGAAAACAGGGGAATCCAAGGCTTTGACTGCCTTTGGGCGGTGGAAAAGACCCGTTTCGCCTGTTGAAAAGTTGAAAGCGCAGTGGAAAGGCCGTAAAACTTTTAGTAAATCAAGTGGCACTTTTACCAAAGTTTCCGCGATTTTTTTGCAATGGACAGGCGGATGGACAGATTTTTATCCTTGACTTTGCCCCCCCAACTGGTATAATAATAAATGCGTTTGCGGCAGTGCTGGAATCGGCAGACAGGCACGTTTGAGGGGCGTGTGCGTGAGCGTGTGGGTTCAAGTCCCATCTGCCGCACCAACGTAGACCCGCTTGAATCCAAGGATTTAAGCGGGTCTTATTTATCCAAAGTACACACTTTGGTACACACTTAATATTTGCGTGCGTAAAACTGACAAGGGAGGGCCCCGCGCGGGAGCCCTCCCTTATAGATTGGAAAGCTTCCGCCCCTATTTCGATGCGCCATCTGCGGGCTGGAACTCCGCTTGCTTTACCCTTGCTTTTTGCAGCCCCCGCTGTTATACTGAAAAAAAGTACATAAAAGAGGAAGTCCGGTGAGATTCCGGCGCTGTCCCGCAACTGTAATCCGGTTTACCGGTAGTCAGGCCTTCTTTACCAAACCTTGGACGCGAGAGACGTCTGAGTGTTTTTTGATAAAGAGGCGTTTTGCGCCTCTTTTTTATTTGGAGGAACCTGGAAATGAAGCCCGCAAACCGCATCGCTCTCATCGGCGTGATGACGGCCATCAACGTGACCTCCCGGGTGTGGCTGCAGTTTTTGCCCAACATCAAGCCGGTCACTTCCATCATCATCCTGTCCACCCTTGCTTTCGGCCTGCAATTCGGCCTGGAGCTGTCCGCCACCACCGTACTGGTGTCCGGCGTTCTGCTGGGATTTGGCGCCTATATCCCTTTTCAGCTGCTGGGCTGGTGCGTAATCGTCCTGCTGACCCATTTGCTGGACAAGCTGCTCCCCTTTGGCAAGCTCATTTTGTTTACCGCGTGGGCGTTTTTGTGCGGGTACATTTACGGATTCTTTGTGTCGCTGGACAAGCTTTTTGTCTCGCCGGCGTACTTTTGGGCCTACTATTTAAACGGATTTCCCTTTGATACCCTGCACGCGGTGGGCAACCTTGTCTTTTTTCCGCTGTGCTACTATGCGCTGCTGCCCATCTTCCGCCGCCAGGCGGCGGGGTGCAGATTTTTAAGAACATCAAAGAAAGAGGCTCCGTAAGCAAAGCGGCCTGTCCCCGCAGTTTGATTTGTGAATTTATTCAGGAGGATATAGACATGAAAAAACGCTTGCTATCCCTGGCTTTGGCACTGCTTTTGACGGTGCAGACCTTTCCTGTCACCGCGTTGGCCGATGCTTCGGGCGAGGCCGCTTCTTTGGAAAGCGGTTTGACCTCGGAGGGCCCCGCGCCGGATGTACCGGATGTGCCGGGCGATGATGAACATGCGCTCCCCGCGTCGGATGATGCAGACGGGGACGGCGAAAATGAAGCCCCCGCGCCCCATATCCCTGGCGACACAGACGGGGACGATGAAACTGAAGCCCCCGCGCCGGGTGTCTCGGG
>CALGIL010000295.1 GCA_937914895.1 uncultured Angelakisella sp. | reverse complement strand
AATAGGAAAGCTATATCTATGGGAACCGCCCCGCAGGGCAAAGAGGGTTTGGGGCAACGCCCCATAGAGTAAAAAGATAACTTTGGCTAAAATCAGGACCCTGCCCACAGGGCAAAAAAAGGCCCCGGCAGGACCCCCCGCCCGGCAGGACACAACCCCTCGGGAGGAAAACCGTTTTGGAGATGAGAAAAGCGACCCCGTTGCAGGGGCCGCTTTTATGGGTAAGGCGTCAGGTCGCCGGCTCAAGGGCCACCAGCCCGCCGCCCAGGGTGGTGGTGCGCAGCCACATCTCCATGTCCAGGCTCTCCTGGCCCCCCTGGTCGTACATCCGGGCCAGGGTGCTTTCGGTGTCGTAGGAGACTAAAGTGACCCAGTGCCAGCTGTCCAGATTCTGCAGGGTGCCGTTGGACAGGTTGAGGAAGGCCACCGGCAGGTCGTCGGCCAGGGCCCCCGCAATAAACGCAGACAGCTTCTCCGCGGGGGGCCGCTGATGGAGCTTGCCCGGTACCTCCAGCACCCGGCAGTCCAGCGCCACCCCCCGGCGCTCTCCAAACCGGACGGCCCCCTGGGTGAGGATGGAGGTGGTATTCACCCCGTGCCTGCCGGGGGTGACATACTCCCATACCTCCTCCATCAGGCTGACAAAGCCCTCCCGCCGGGCGCCGTCATAGGGGCAGAGGGCCCGGCAGCCGGGACGGGTCCGGGAAAGGTACCAAAGGAGCTGGGCGCAGGCGGTGGGGCCGCAGCCCGCCCGCTGCTGCCACAGGTTTGTAAACCACTCCTGGCTGGCGCCGTATGTGAAGCCCGCTCCGTGGCGGATCTGCAGCAGCTGGGGTGTTCGCAGCGTAATTTGGGACAAGGCTGTCCCCCCTTTCTGAAAATGTAAATAAGCCTATTATACAGCAACGGGGCCTAAAAGGGAACCCACTCTATAAAGGCGGGCGGCAAAGGGGTGCGCCGCGCTTGAATTTAAAGCCGGATTCGGCTATACTAAATACTTGGATGCCGGCTGGCGCCAGGGGCGCCGCGGCGGAAAATGTGCAGGACAAAAGGAGCGTGACAGGTGACTACACTCTATCTGGTCCGCCATGGGACCACGGACGGCAACGCGCAGGGCATTTTTCAGGGACAGGTGGACCTGCCCCTCAACGACCTGGGGCACAGGCAGGGGGAATATCTGGCCAAGCGGTTTGAGGGGGTCCATCTGGATGCCGTGTATTCCAGCCCCCTCATCCGGGCCCGGCAGACGGCGGAATTTTTATGCCGGGGCAGGGACCTTTCGCCCATTCTGGAGCCCGACCTTATGGAGATTAACGCCGGGCGTCTGGACGGCCGGCTGGGGGCCGACAACGAAAGGGACTACCCCGAAGTGATGGCGACGCTGTTTTCGGACATCTCCCGGTTTGCCCCGCCGAAGGGGGAGACCACCCAGCAGGTGTATGA
>CALGIL010000294.1 GCA_937914895.1 uncultured Angelakisella sp. | reverse complement strand
CGATGGCGATGCGGCCCGCGGCCATGTTGGTGATGGACATGGGAATAAAAAAGGGAGAGACGCGGCCGAAGCCCCGCTCCAGCCCCCGGGCGCACTCCCGCTCGATGGTGGAAAGGCCCCCGATGCCCGAGGACACCAGCACCCCGCAGCGGGCGGGGTCAAAGCTCCCCCCGGCAAGGCCGCTGTCCGCCAGGGCCTCCCGGGCGGCCACCACCCCCAGCTGGGTAAAGCGGTCCATCTTCCGCTGCTCCGCCGCCGGGATGAGGTCGGACAGGTCTATGTCCACCTCCGCCGCCAGCCGGACCTTCTGCTGGGAGGCGTCAAACTGGGTGATGGGCCCCACGCCGCAGCGCCCTTCCCTGACGCCCTGCCAAAAGGACGAAAGATTGTTGCCAATGGGGGTAACGGCCCCCATACCGGTGATGACCACCCGTCTGTTCATACGCTCCACCCCTTCCATCAGATTGCCATGCCCCCGTCCACACACAGGACCTGGCCGGTGATGTAAGCCGCCTGGTCGCTGCACAGAAAAGCCACCGCCTGGGCCACCTCTTCCGGCGCGCCCAGCCGCCCCAGGGGGATGGAGGAAAGCAGCCCCTCCCGCACCGCCTGGGGCAGCACGCGGGTCATATCGGTGTCAATAAACCCCGGCGCCACCGCGTTGACGGTAATGCCCCTGCCCCCCAGCTCCCGGGCGGCGGTTTTGGTCAGCCCGATAAGCCCCGCCTTGCTGGCGGCGTAGTTGGCCTGACCGGCGTTGCCGGTAAGCCCCACCACGCTGGAGATGTTGACGATGCGGCCGTACCGGGCCTTCATCATGCCCCGGCAGGCCAGCTTTGTGCAGTGGAAGGCCCCTTTCAGGTTGACGTCCAGCACCCGGTCAAAGTCCTCCTCGGTTATGCGCATCAGCAGGCCGTCCCGGGTAATGCCCGCGTTGTTGACCAGCACCGACGGCGGGCCGAAGGCGTCGGCGCAGGCCTCAAAAAGGCCCTGGCAGGCGGCCATATCGGACACGTCGGCCCGGTGGCAGAGGACACGCCCCCCCGCCTCCTCGCAAAGGGCGCGGGTGGCCTCCGCCTCCTCCTGGCTGCCGGCGTAGTTGACGACCACCTGGCAGCCCTGGGCCGCCAGCGCCACGCAGATGGCCCGGCCGATGCCCCGGCTGGCCCCGGTGACAATGGCGGTGCTTCCGGTGATGGACATGCTAATTTCCTCCTTTGATGGTGCGAACCGTCTCGCGGATGCCGTCGGCGTCCTCCGCCCACAGGCAGGTGATGTTTGGCAGGGTTTTGCGGACAAAGCCGCTTAAGACCTTGCCGGGGCCGATCTCCACCACGGTGTCCACCCCCAGGGCCCCCAGGCGGCGGATGGACGCCTCAAACCGGGTGGGGGAGGTCAGCTGCCGGATGAGCAGCCCCTCCACCGTCTCCCCCTCCCCCAGCAGGTCCGCGGTGACGTTGAATACCACGGGAATTTGCGGCGGGGAGATTTGTATCTGGGCCAGCTTTGCCGCCAGGGCCGGAATGGCGGGGGCCATCAGCGGGGTGTGAAAGGGCCCGCTGACGTCCAGGGGAATGCAGCGCCTGGCACCCAGCTCCCTGCACCGGGCCTCGGCCCGAAGCACCGCGGGGGTATGGCCGCCGATGACTAC
>CALGIL010000293.1 GCA_937914895.1 uncultured Angelakisella sp. | reverse complement strand
CGCCGGTAGCGCCGGTAGCGCCTGTGGCACCGGTGGCGCCGGTAGGCCCGACAGGACCCTGAGGACCCATGGGCCCCATAGGCCCGATAGGCCCGATGGGCCCTCTATGCCCCGGAGGTCCCATAGGCCCAATGGGGCCCCTGGGCCCCGGAGGTCCCGGAGGTCCCATAGGACCACGGGGACCGACAGAACAACAGGCATTACAAGATGTCGGCTGATAACAACAAGCCAAAGTAATAAACCTCCATTGTCTAAAAATCGGTGGGAATGCTCCCGTTATCAAGCTATGCAGCCGGAAGCAAACCGGGAAGTTTATCACTGCTGTAATTTGAGAAAGATATTGAAAGGCCGGCACCTTTTGGCGGATTGCCCGGGCCTTGTTCGACAAAAAGGTCTAAAATCGGCCCCGGGATTTTTTTAGTCCTTTCCGTCCTCTTCGTCTCTCCCCCGGCTGCCGGGGGGGATTTCCGGCGCCATGACGGAAACCGGGTCTATATCGTGCAGATAGCAAAGCAGCCCGTGGATAAACTGGGCCACCGTGGGCTTTTTGGTACAGCGGCACAGCCGGCAGACAAAATCCCGCCTGCTGCTCTGCCAGCATTTTCCGATGACGGTGGAAATTCCCTGCTCCACACTTTGGGGTGAGGTATGAAACTGCTTGGCCACGAAGGGATAAAGGTCCTTGGTTACCCGGATATGCGCCACCTGCTCCTTGCTTTCCACCATGCTCAGGGCCGCGCGCAGATAGGAGTATCCCTTGTAGTTCATCGTGATGCCAAGCATGGCCAACATCTGCACAATATCCCGCAATGGTGATACCCCTTGCCTTTATGACATCATTCTGCCTTTGGGAACATGACAACTCTATTATAGCGGAAAACGGCATAAAGAAAAACCCGCCAAACACAAGGTTGGGCGGGTTTCCGGGCAGATGGGGCGTCAAAATCCCCGAAAGCCTTTTCCGATGATTTCGCTGGAGTTGGTCACGATGATAAAGGAGTCGGGATAATTGCTTTTTAAGTATTTGCGCAGCTGAATGGCCTGAAAGCGGCTCATGGCGCTGACCACAATATGGGTCTTTCCGCGGGTGTAGGCGCCGGTGGCCTCCAGTACGGTGGAGCTTCGTTTTAACGTGCCGGAAATGTATTTGCTGATTTCGTCCGGATTGGCCGTTATGATGGAAAAGCACTTGCTCAGGTTGATGTTTTCGATCACCGAATCTACAATGAGCGTTTTCATGGTCAGGCCCAGCAGCGAAAGCAGCCCGGTCTTTATGCCAAAGGCAAAGGCGCCCAAGGTGATAAGCAGGTCGCTGACCAGAAGGGCGGAGCCGATGTCCAGGTTGGTATGCCTGCGCAGAATCATGGCGACAATGTCTGTGCCGCCGGTGCTGCCGTTGCAGTTAAACAGCACCGCGGACCCCACGGCAGGCAGGAGCACCGCAAAAAACAGCTCCAGGATGGGTTCGTCGGTCAGGGGGGCCGTCATGGGGACCAGGGGCTCTAAAATCAGCAGCGCCCCGGAAAGGGTCAGGGAGCCGACGACCGTTTTCATGCCGCAGTCCTTGCCGCAAAAGGCAAAGCCCAGCACAAGCATTGCCACATTCAGCACCGCGGCAATCACGCCCGCGGAGGACAGATGAAACACGCCGCTGAGGATGATGGAAATACCGCTGACGCCGCCCGTGGAAAAGTGATTGGGTATTTTGAAAAAATATACGCCGACGGCGACAAACAGCGAACCGACAAAGCAGAGCAGATATTCTTTGATGCGTTCCATAGCTGATTTCATTCCTCCGGAATGATAGATTGGGCCCGGCCCGCGCTTTAGTTTAACACAAACCTGTACCAAAGACAAGCGCTTGCCGCCAGATGGGAACAGGGTGAAACAGGCGGGGCCGTCGCCGCAGTCCCTCGGCTTCTTCCCGACAGCGGTCAAACACGGGGGCGGGAATTTAATCGCCATGCCATTGCGGGAAGCTTGCCATCCCAAAAGAGGGGCAGGTGTATAGGGAAGACCGCGGGCTTTTGCCCCACGCGGTTATCCTTGACAAAAATGTTTGGGGAATGGTACCCTGAAATTAAGGAATGCCCGGGCGGACTACCCATGGCATTCCTAA
>CALGIL010000292.1 GCA_937914895.1 uncultured Angelakisella sp. | reverse complement strand
CCTCTCGGCTTCCTCCTGTGCCGCCTCGGCCGCCGCCTGCTCCGCCAGGGCGGGGTCCAGCCCCAGGACGGCGGTCATGCGGGTGTCCTGCCCGGCAGTGGCTTCCTCCATGGCGCGGCCCCGCAGGGCCAGCAGGTCCAGCAGGTCCTCCGCCGAAAATACCCCGGCGCCGTACAGGGCGCCGTACTCCCCCAGGGACAGCCCCGCCGCATAGTCGGGGCGGATGCCCTGGTCGTATAAAATCCGGGTGACCGCGGCGGCAAAGGCCCCCATACAGGGCTGGGCGGCGCCGGTGCGCCCCAGGGTCTGGGCCGGGCCCTCAAAGCAGAGCTGTCCTATATCCAGGCCGCCCGCCGTCCGGTCAAAAAGAGGGCGCACCTGGGGGAACTCCCGGTACAGGTCCCGCCCCATGCCGGGGTGCTGGCTGCCCTGGCCGGCATACAGAAAGGCCAGGGTCATGGCTGCGTCCCCCCCAGGGCCGGGTGCCGCCGAAGGAGCTCCAGTTCCTCCCGGCAGCCGCCGTACAGCTCCTCCAGAATTTGGGCCACGGGCTTTATTTCCTCCACCAGCCCCGCCGACTGCCCGGCCATAAGGGACCCGGTGGCGGTGTCCCCCTCCAGGACCGCCCGGCGCAGCCCCCCCAGGGCAAACAGCTCCAGCTCCTCCCGGCCGGCCCCCTCCTTTTCCCGCCGCAGGTATTCCCGGGTCATGCGGTTTTTAAGGGCCCGCACCGGCACCCCGCTGATGCGCCCGGTGACGGCGGTGTCGGTGTCCTTGGCCTTTAAAATGGCCTGCTTATAGGCCTCGTGGATGGGGCATTCCTCCGACGCCAGCAGCACGGTGCCCACCTGGACCCCGCAGGCCCCCAGGGCATAGGCCGCCAGCATCTGCCCGCCGGTGGCAATGCCCCCCGCGGCCACCACCGGAATGGACACCGCCCGGCAGACCTGGGGCACCAGGGCCATGGTGGTCAGCTCCCCCACATGGCCGCCGCTTTCGGTGCCCTCCGCAATCACCCCGTCGGCGCCGCAGGCCTCCATCCGCCGGGCCAGGGACGCGCTGGGCACCACGGGAAAGACCCGGATGCCCGCCTGCTTCCAGCTGTCCATATACTTACTGGGGTTGCCCGCGCCGGTGGTGACCACGGGCACCTTCTCCTCCACAAGAATTTGGGCAAAGCGGTCGATGTCCGGCAGCATCAGCATGAGGTTGGCCCCAAAGGGCTTGTCGGTGAGGCTGCGGGCGGTGCGGATTTCCTGGCGGAACTGCTGGGCGTCCACCCCGCCGGAGGTGATGATGCCCAGTCCCCCGGCGTTGCTGACGGCCGCGGCGAAGGTGCCGTTAGAAATATTGGCCATGCCGCCCTGGATGATGGGGTACCGAATGCCCAAAATGGTGCGAAGGTCCATAGTACTGCTCCTTTACCAGATAAAATAGAGGGAACCGTAGGTAAGCCCCCCGCCGAAGCCGGAGAGGACCACCCGCTGGCCCCGGCGCAGCAGGCCGGAGCGGTGGAGCTCGTCCAGCGCCAGGGGGATGCTGGCGGCCGAGGTGTTGCCCCGGTGCCCGATGTTGCAGAAAAAGCGTTCCAAAGGGATGTCCAGCCGCTTTGCCACCGCTTTCAGAATACGCTGGTTGGCCTGGTGACAGACGTACCAGTCCACGTCCCCGGGGGCTAGCCCCCCCTGGGCCAGCGTCCGGGTGATGCTGGCGGACACGCTGTCCACCGCAAAGCGGAAGACCTCCCGGCCGTCCATGTGGATGCGGGGCCGCTGGGGGAGCTCCTGCACCGACGCAAAGGGGTTGCGGGCGGTAAGGCCGCTGGGGCAGGAAAGAACCTGGGTGCCGCCTATGGCCCCGCTGTCAAACAGGGTGGGGCCCCCATCCCCAAGGCCCGCCACCACCGCCCCGGCCCCGTCCCCGAAGAGGATGCAGGTGCTGCGGTCCTCAAAATCCGTAATGCGGGACAGCACCTCGCTGCCGATGACCAGGGCATAGGCATCCCGGCGCTCCCCCAGCAGGCACTGGGCGGTGTGCAGCGCAAACAGAAAGCCGCTGCAGGCCGCGTTCAGGTCAAAGGCCAGCACCTGCTCCGGCAGGCCCAGGGCCTGGGCCACCCGGCAGGCCAGGGAGGGGAACAGATATTCGTGGGTGGCGGTGGCGCACACCACCACCCCAATCTGCTCCGGGGCAGCCCCCGCGTCGTCCATGGCCCGGTGCGCCGCCTGGGCGGCAAGGTCCAGGCTGCTTTCGCCATCCGCAAAGTGGCGCTCCCCAATGCCGGTGCGGCTGCGGATCCATTCGTCGCTGGTATCTGCAATGGCGGCAAACTCCTCGTTGGAAACGGTCAGGGGCGGGACATAGCCGCCGGTGCCCAGAATCTTTAATCCGTACTGCAAGAAAAAGGCCTCCTTTTAGTTGGGCGGCTGTCCCATGGCCCGGTATTTTGCGTATCGCCTGCGCAGAAGCTCCTCCCGGTCCAGGGCCAGCAGCGCGGCCAGCTCCTGCCGCAGCACCGGCTGCAGGGCGGAAAAAACCGCCTGGGGATTTTTGCCCGCGCCCCCCTTGGGCTCCGGAATCACCCCGTCGGCGACGCCGAAGGCCAAAAGGTCCTGGGCGGTCAGCTTCATGACGCCGCAGGCCTCCTTGCTGCGGGAGGCGTCCTTCCATAAAATGGAGGCAAAGCCCTCGGGGGACAGCACCGAGTAGACGGCGTTTTCCAGCATCAGCACCCGGTCCGCAAGGCCCAGGGCCAGGGCCCCGCCGGAGCCCCCCTCCCCGGTGATGACCGCCAGGACCGGCACCCCAAGGCCGGAAAGGAGCCTAAGGCAGCCGGCGATGGCCTCCCCCTGCCCCCGTTCCTCGGCCTCAATGCCGGGATAGGCGCCGGGGGTATCGATGAAGGTGAGGACCGGGCGGCCGAATTTTTCCGCCTGGGCCGCCGCCCGCTGAAACTTGCGGTAGCCCTCAGGCTGGGGCATGCCAAAGTTGCATGCCAGATTTTCGGGCAGGGTGCGCCCCTTGCGGTAGCCGGCCACCGTCACCGGCAGCCCCGCCAGGGGGCCCCAGGCCGGGCCCAGGCGGGCCACCCCGCACAGGATGGCCGCGTCGTCGCCGTACAGGCGGTCGCCGTGGGTCTCAAAAAAGTCCGTAACCAGGGCGTCCAGGTATTCCCCGACGTTGGGCCGCCGGGGGTCCCGGGCCAGCTGCACCCGCTGCTGGGGGGTAAGGGAGGAGCGCCGCGGAGCGGGCACAGCCTGGGTCGGCGGCAGCCGGACCTCCCCTTTTGCGGCCGCGGGCCGGTGCAGGTCCAGGATGCGGATGAGGGTTGATCGCATGGCGGCGCGGGGCACAACGGCGTCCACAAAGCCGTGGGCCAGCTGGAACTCCGCCCGCTGAAAGCCCTGGGGCAGCTTGGCCCGGATGGTCTGCTGGATGACCCGGGGGCCGGCAAAACCGATAAGGGCCCCGGGCTCGGCCAAAACGATGTCCCCCAGGGAGGCAAAGCTGGCGGTAACCCCGCCGGTGGTGGGGTGGGTCAGGTAGGAGATAAAAAGTCCGCCCGCGTCGGAAAAGCGACGGATGGCGGCGGAGGTTTTGGCCATCTGCATCAGGGAAAAAATACCCTCCTGCATCCGGGCGCCGCCGCTGGCGCTGAAAATTAAAAGGGGCAGGCCCTGGGCCTGGGCGTACTCCACCGCGCGGGTGACCTTTTCCCCCACCGCGGTGCCCATGCTGCCCATGAGGAAGCTGCTGTCCAGGACGGCGCAGACCACCCGGTGCCCGCCCACGTCGCCCTCCATGCAGACGCAGGCGTCCTCCATGCCGGTCTTGCCCCGCAGCTCCTCCAGCTTTTCATCATAGCCGGGAAAATCCAGGGGGTTACGGGGGCCTATGTCAGAAAACAGCTCCCGGCCGGTGCCGGGGTCCAGCACCAGCTGAAAGCGCCGACGGTGGCTCAGGCGGTGATGATGGCCGCAATTGCCGCAGACAAACAGGGCCTGCTCCAGCGTCCCCAGGTCCACGGCCTGCCGGCAGCCGGGGCAGACCATCCCCTCGGTGGAGGCCCCCCGGCGCACAGCCGGGCTGCGCATGGCCTTCAGGGCGCCCAGCTTCCGCCTGCGCTCGGCAAAGGCCATGTTCAGGTTCGGTTCGCTCAAAGCATCATCTCCCTTTCCACGGGCTTCAGCAGGCTTTCCAGGTGGGCGTCCAAAAATCCGGTGTCATACCGCCCCAAAATAAAATCCGGCTGGTACAAAATCATATACAAAAGCCCCAGGTTGGTTTTGACACCGGTGACCACCAGCTCCTCCAACGCCCGGCGCATCCGCAGAATGGCCTCCCGCCGGGTTTTGCCGCAGACGATGACCTTGGCCACCATGGAGTCGTAGTAGGGGCTTATCTCGCTGCCGGAAAAGAGGGGGGTATCCACCCGCACCCCGTATCCGCCGGGCAGATGCAGGTGGCCGATGGTGCCGGGGCTGGGCAGAAAGCCCTGCTGCGGGTCCTCGGCGTTGAGGCGGCACTCGATGGCGTGGCCGGTGGGGCGGATGTCCTCCTGGGTCAGCTTAAGGGGCTGTCCGTCGGCAATGTGAATCTGCTCCCGGACAATATCCACCCCGGTGACCATCTCGGTGACCGGGTGCTCCACCTGGATGCGGGCGTTCATTTCGATAAAGTAGAAGCTGCCCTTCCCATCCACCACAAATTCCACGGTGCCGGCCCCGGTGTAGCCCACGGCTCTGGCCGCGGCCACCGCCGCCTCCCCCATGGCCCGCCGGGTTTCTTCCGAAAGGCGGGCGGCGGGAGATTCCTCCAGCATCTTCTGGTTCCGGCGCTGGATGGAGCATTCCCGCTCCCCCAGATGGATGACATGGCCGTGCCGGTCCGCCAGAATCTGCACCTCGATGTGCCGGGGGTTAAGAATCAGCTTTTCCAGGTAGACGCCCCCGTCCCCAAAGCAGGACAGGGCCTCGGCGGACGCGGCGGCCAGGGCGCCCTCCAGCTCCTCCGGCGAATCGGCGCGGCGCATGCCCCGGCCCCCGCCCCCGGCGGTGGCCTTGACCAGCACGGGATAGCCCAGGTCCGCCGCGGTGGCGCGGGCCTCCGCCGGGTCTGTCACAAGTCCCTGGGAGCCCGGCACCACCGGCACCCCGCAGCCGCGCATCAGGGCCCGGGCGGTGTTTTTGTCCCCCATCTGCCCCATGACCGACGCGTCCGGCCCAATAAAAATCAGGCCGTGCTCCGCCGTCAGGGAGGCAAACCGGGGATTTTCCGACAAAAAGCCATAGCCGGGGTGGACGGCGTCGCAGCCGGTGCCCAGGGCGGCCGCCAGCACATGGTCTATGTTCAGATAGCTGTCGGCGGCCCGGGGTCCGCCGATGCAGACGGCCCTGGTGGCCAGGGTGACCGCCAAAGAATCCTTGTCGGCGGTGGAATAGACCGCCACCGTCTCGATGTTCATCTCCCGGCAGGCCCGGATGATCCGCACGGCAATCTCGCCCCGGTTGGCCACCAGCACCCGGCGGATCACGGGGTGTCCTCCCCCGGGTCCAGGGTCATCAGCACCGCGTCATACTCCGCCAGCTCCCCGTCCTGAAACAGAATCTCCCGGACGGTACCCTGGGCGGGGGCGGTAATCTCGCTGAACATCTTCATGGCCTCAATGAGGCAGAGGACCTCCCCCCGGCGCACCCGCTGGCCCACCTGGACAAGGGGGGCCCCGCCGGGCTCCCGGGCGCGGTAGACCGTCCCCACAAGGGGGGTTTTGACCAAAATGCCCGCCGGGGCCTCCGGGGCGGGCGCCGGCTGCAGCACGGAAAGCTCCACCGCCGCAGATGCCTGATTAGACACAGCCGCCGCCGGGGCGGTCCGGGCCTCCAGCACCACCAGCTCCTCGCCGCGGCGGTATTCCAGCCGCCCCAGGTCCGCCCCCCGCAGAATCTCCGCCAGGGCGCGCACCAGCTCCGCGCCTGTGGCCTGTCCCTCCTCCCTGCTCATAGCAGCGAATCGATGAGGGTGACAATGTCGCCCACAGTGGCCAGCCTTTCGGCGTCCTCGGCGGGTACCGAGACTTCAAAGGCATCCTCGAAGGCCATGACAAGCTCCACCGAGTCCAGGGAGTCCGCCCCCAGGTCCGCCTTGATGTCGGCCTCCATGGTCACCTTGTCCTCGTCGCAGCTGATGGCCTCCACAATAATGTCCTTTACCTTTGTAAATGTATCCATGTTCGACACGCTCCTTATAATTACTACATATTTTTTGTTAAAAAAAATTAAGTACATTTTAATCCGGCCACCGCCCTTTGTCAAGGGGAAACTTGCCAGGGGGGCAAAAAAGGACCGGAACAGGCTGCGCGGGTACGCAGTCTGTTCCGGCCCCATATGCTTTGGAGGATCGTCCGCCTTGGCAGGCGGCGCGCCCTTTGGTCAAAGGGATAAAGTCACCTTATGGAAGACCTTTTTCCCCTTTTTCAGGATAACGGGCTTTTGGAAGGCGGATTGTTCCAACTGAAGGCCCACATCTGATACCTTTTCGTCGTCCACCGCAATGCCTCCCCCCTGGATGAGCCGCCGGGCCTCGCTTTTGCTGGGGGCAAGGCCGGTGCGCACCAGCAGGTCCGTGACGGTGATGGCGCCGCCGGCAAAATCCCCGCCGCCAAGGGTGGTGGTGGGCATATTTTCATCCTGGCCGCCCGCCACAAAAATGGCCTTGGCCGCTGCCATGGCCTTGTCGGCCTCCTCCTTGCCGTGGATGTCCTTGGTCAGCTCGTAGGCCAAAATCTCCTTGGCCTTGTTCAGCTGGCTGCCCTCCCAATGCTCCATCTCCTCAATTTCCTCAATGGGCACAAAGGTCAGCATCTTCAGCCGATTGATAACCTCGTCGTCACCCACGTTGCGCCAGTACTGGTAGAAGTCGTAGGGGGAGGTGCGATTGGGGTCCAGCCAGACGGCGCCCCCCTGGGTCTTGCCCATCTTGGCGCCGCTTTTGGTGGCCAGCAGGGTAAAGGTCATGCCGTAGGCCTCCTTGCCCTCCACCCGGCGGATGAGGTCCACGCCGTGGATGATGTTGGACCACTGGTCGTTGCCGCCAAACTGCAGCACACAATTGTGCTTGCGAAAGAGGTGCAGAAAGTCGTAGCTCTGCATGATCATATAGTTGAATTCCAAAAAGGACAGGCCCTTTTCCATGCGGATTTTAAAGCAGTCCGCCGCCAGCATCTCGTTGACGGAAAAGTGGACGCCCACCTCTCGCAGCAGCTGGATATAGTTGAGGTTCATCAGCCAGTCGCCGTTGCGCTCGATGATGGCGTCGTCCAGGCTGACAATGCGGCCCATCTGCTCCACAAAGCTGTCGGCGTTGCGGTTGATCTCCTCCACCGTCAGCATGGGGCGCATGTCGGTGCGGCCGCTGGGGTCGCCCACCATGGTGGTGCCGGTGCCCAGCAGCAGGATGGGCCTGTGCCCCGCCAGCTGCATCCGCTTAATGACCGACAGCATCAGGTAATGCCCCACGTGGAGCGAATCCGCCGTGGCGTCGGTGCCCATGTAGAAGGTGGCGCCGCCCTTGTTAAGCAGTTCCTCGATTTTTTCCGGGTGGGTCATCTGGGCGATAAGGCCCCGGCGCTGCAGTTCTTCAAAAATTTCCATAGGGTTCTTCCTCTCTTTTGGTTTCTTTTATAATCTTCATCTTCGCGGGTTTTATTGCAAACAGGACCTATTGGCTTTCGGGAAAAACAAAACCTTTCGCATTTTACCGGCTTTTGGAAAGATAATCGTTTATTGGTCTTCGCGGCTTTCGGAAAAAACAAAGCCTTTCGCATTTTACCGGCTTTTGGAAAGATAATCGTTTATTGGTCTTCGCAGCTTTCGGAAAAAAACAAAAAACCCTCCGTACAAAGCTGTACAGAGGGCGAACGCAGCGTCGCGGTACCACCTCAGTTTGGCGCGCGGTTACCCGGCGCGCCCTTGGGAAGTCGTCAAAAACTTCTGTGATATAACGGTCACACCCGGCAAGCCCTACTGTATGGTTCGGGCCGCGGCTCCGGGATGTATTCGCGGATGGCTTTCGCCGCTTCTTCGCACCGGCCAGAAGCTCTCTGGGGCGAAAGGTCCCCACCGCTACTTGTTCCCTTCCCTGCCATTACACGGGAATATCATACTGTATGCTGGCCGTTTTTGTCAAGCCCTATGCAACCGTCACCGGCCGGCGGCGGCCAGCATTTCGGCCGCGTTTTGCAGGGAGATGTCGGTGATGTGCTCCCCCACGGTGATGCGGGCCAGCTCCTCCACCCGCTCCTGGCGGCCAAGGGGCTGCACCCGGGTGTAGGTGCGCCCGTCCTCCACCGTCTTATAAATGCGGATGTGATGGTCGGCCCAGGCGGCCACCGGCGCCAGGTGGGTGACGCAGATAACCTGGCGGCTCTGCCCCACCTGGTGCAGCTTGCTGCCGATTTTTTGGGCCGCGCGGCCGCTGACCCCGGCGTCCACCTCGTCAAAGATGATGGCGCCCACGCCGTCCTTGTCCGCCAGCACCGTCTTCATGGCCAGCATGATGCGGGCAAGCTCGCCGCCGCTGGCAATGCGGGACAGGGGCCTTGGGGGCTCCCCGGGGTTGGTGGCGATAAGGAATTCCAGCTGGTCGCATCCGCCGGGGCCCAGGGGCCGCCGGTCGTGGGACACCGCCAGGGTCACCCCGGCCATGTCCAGATAGGCAAGCTCCGCCTCCACCAGCGCAATAAAGCGCTCCGCCGCCGACAGCCTTGCCGCCGACAGCCCGTCCGCCAGGGCTTGGGCCTCGGCGGTGGCCGCCTCCAGGGCGTCCGCCAGCTGCCGGGTCCGCTCCTCCGAAAAGGTGAGGTCGTCCAGCTCCCGGCGGCTCTGCTCCAGGTGGGCCAGCACCTCTTCCACCGTGGCGCCGTACTTCCGGGTCAGCTTATACAGGGTGTCCAGCCGAGATTCGATGGAATCCAGCCGGCGGGGGTCAAAGTCCAGGTCGTCCAGGCAGCTTCTGGCCGCGGCGGACAGCTCCTGCAGATTGTACGCCGCCTCCCGCACCCTGTCCTGATACTCCCCAAGGCCGGATACATAGGGGGCGGCTACCTCCAGCTGCTCCTCCAGGGCGCCCATGGCCTCCAGCATCCCGGCGCTGTCCTCTCCCCCGCTCAGCAGGTCGTAAATTGCCCCCAGGGCGCCGGTGATTTTTTCGGCGTTTTTGATTCGCTCCCGCTGGAGGCGAAGCTCCTCGTCCTCGCCGGGCTGGGGCGCGGCGTCTTCGATTTCTTTAATCTGGTACTCCAAAATATCCTGGCGCTGGAGCTTATAGCTCTCGTCCACCTGCAGCCGCTCCAGCTCCTCCCGGATGCGGCAGACCTGGCCATAGGCCTCCTGATAGGCCCTTAACTGGGGCTGCAGGTCCCCAAAGCTGTCCAAAAACCGGACATGGCGCTCCGGCGAGAGCAGCTCCTGGTTGTCGTGCTGGCCGTGGATGTCAATGAGCAGCCCGCAGACCTCCCGCAGCAGCGCCGCGGTGGCGGGGCGCCCACCGATTTTGCTGCTGCCCCCGCCCCCCGCCTCCAGGGTGCGGGTCACCAGCAGC
>CALGIL010000291.1 GCA_937914895.1 uncultured Angelakisella sp. | reverse complement strand
TTTTCCAGTAACTTTTTCCCATCCAGCCATTCCCAGGGATTGTTTCATATTCTTGTCACAATGGCGCGGTATACTGGGTCCACTGGGCTGTCCCGCGGGGCGGCCAAACTGACGCAGACAAGGGAGAAATGCCGGCGATGAAAGCGGTGGGCAAAGCCATACTGGCATGGGCAATTGTGGGGCTGATGGGTGTGACGGGGGCGACGGCGGCGGCCGCGGACGAAGGGCCGCGGTGCACGCCCCCCGCCGTGGAGGCAGGGGCGGCGGTGCTGATGGACGCCGACACGGGGCAGGTGCTGTACGGCAAGGAGGAGCGGCGGCGGATGCAGCCCGCCAGCCTGACCAAGATTATGACCACCCTGCTGGCCCTGCGCCGGGGGGACCTGACCGAAGCGGTGACCATGCCGGCCCAGGCCATGGACCGGATGTGGGAATCCACCACCGTCGGCCTGCGGGTGGGGGAGCGGACCACCATGGAGGAGCTGCTGTACGCCATGATGCTGCCCTCGGCCAACGACGCGGCCAACGCCGTGGCCATCCACCTGGCGGGGAGCCTGGAGGAATTTGTGGGCTGGATGAACGGGGCGGCGTCCGACCTGGGGCTGGAGGACACCCACTTCCAAAACGCCCACGGGCTGCCGGACCGCCGCCATTACACCACCGCTTATGACATGGCGCAGATTACCCGGGCGGCCCTGGAGGATCCCCGCTTTGCCCAGATTGCGGGGGCGGCGTCCCACACCATCCCCGCCACCAATAAATCCCGCGCCCGCGGGCTGTCCCACCTGAGCAAAATGGTGGTCCCCGGTGCCGCCAGCTATTACCCCGGCGCCATTGCCGCCAAAACCGGCTGGACCTCCTCGGCGGGCAACTGCCTGATGACGGCGGCGCGGCGGGAGGACAGGACCCTTATCGTCATCATCCTGGATTCCGACTATGCGGTGGTGGACACGGCAAAGCTGCTGGACTACGGCTTTGGGCAGTTCCAGCGGTCCAGCGTCCGGGTCCCAGACATCAACGACAAGACAGTCACCCTTGCGGATACCCAGGGCAGCACCCACAAGGCCGTGGTGCCCGCCGCCGGCGAGGAGGTGTCCTTTCTTCTGCCCAGCGGGGCCCGGGAGGATGCCGTCCGGGTGCGGATGCCGGACCCCGAGGCCCTGTCCCGGGGGGAGCGGCTGACCCTGGACCTGGTGCTGGAGGACGGCGGAGAGGACAGCTGGCCGTACAGCCTGACCTCCCTGGACCTGGTGCTGGAGGACCCCCCGCCGGACCAGACAGCCGGCATCATGGGCGCGGGGGCCGGGTCGGGCGCGGCGCTCCCCGGGGGTTCCTGGGGGCTGGCGGCGCCGGCCGTGGGCGGGCTGCTGCTGGCGGGACGGCGGGGCCGCCGCAGGGCCCGCGGACACAGAACATAGGGGACAGGGGATGGGCTGACGCTGCCGCGGCGGGGCTCTCTCCCCCATAAAAAGCCGCCCCATAGGGGGCGGCCTCAAAAAACCATCAAAACGGTGAGGCTTCCTCACCGTTTTCGGTTTGCGGAAGGAAACGGTCCGGCTTGGCCTGCCAAGGATCCGCTTGGCCGGTCCAAAGGTGTCCTTAATGGAAGAAGCGGGCAAATCGGCGGCCCCAATCACCCCGGATGGGTCCCCGGACAGACATAATCGTCCACCAGCCATATGCCGTCCACGTTGGCAATGGTAAAGTCGGCGGGAACATCGTCACTGATCTTGTGATCGGTGAAGGTATAAGTCACGGCAAGGGTAACCCGTTCCCCCGTGCGCTCCTTTACCTGCATATCTGTTAAAGCACGGGAATAGGAGTAGCCGGTTTTATAGGGGGCCTTGCGGTAGGTTTTGCCGTCCTGCTTTACAATAAGGGGCTCCATAATGTCGTTCAGCCCGGCACCTTCCAACTGGGCGATGGCGGCCTGGGTAAAAACATCCCCTACAACGGCGTCATAGTTGTACAGCTCGTTATAGGCCGTGTTGTGCAGGATGGTGTCGCTATACTCCATGTCAAACATCTTCATGTCGTCCACATCGTAAATCTCGTTGGCGGCATACCATAAATCAATGGCGATGGGGGAGATGTCGCCGCCGTCCTTGTCTTCGACGTGAATGCTGCTGTAATCCGACAGCTCCGTGTAATACTCCCCCGGGTAGCGTTTTACATACTCCTCCGGCGGCGCCTGGCTGGAGCTTGGCGGATTGCCGCCGCACCCGGCCAGGGCCGCCATGAGCAAAACGGATAACACCGTAAGGCCCAGGCCCGTTTTACCCATGTTCCAACCCCCCATCCATTCGTTTGCTTGGCAGATAAACTAATCTTATCATAACAACACGGCGGCAGTTTGTAAAGCCCGGCGGCTGAGCCTGCGGTTTGACGCCGCCCTTTGCCGGGCGGCTTTTTCGCGGAAAAAGCGGCTCCGGGGCGCGGTGTACCGGCCATGGGCCCGCGGGGCGCGGGCCGGTTTGCAGGGGGGAAAAAGGCGGAGGAGGGCTTTGCAAAGGGCAAAAAGTAAAAGGGAAAGGCATGGGACAGATACATCCGGGGGGCTTGCATCCGGCCGTTCCAATCTCTACAATAAAAAGCAGGACAAGAACATATGTTCTGGCTTTGGCGGAGAGGAGGCATGGAATGAAACAGAGCGGGCGGGGCCGGACGGCGGTGGCCGCGGCCCCTGAGGGCGCCGGGGCGGCGGCCGGGTTTTGCGTGGGAGAGCAGGTTTGGGCGCGCCAGACCTGGGACCGCGCCATGAGCCCCCTGAGGGAGGCGCTGGAGGGCCGGGTGGTGTATGTGGACCCCAAGGGCCAGTGGGTGACCATCCAGGGCGGCCGGTACCGGGAGAGCTTTTGGATGGACAAGGTCCACCGGGGACCGTGGGAAAAAACGGGAGGACGGAGGAAAAACGCATGACAAAGCAGGACTGGACCAAATGGAAGGGAATTATCACCGGGGGGCTGGGGGCCCTGACCGCCCGGCTGGGGACCCTGGCCTATCCCATGGCGGTGCTGGCGGCCCTGAATCTGGTGGACTATGCCACCGGCTACCTGGCCGCCCCCTGCCGGGGACAGCGGCGGCAGTCCGACGTGGGCTTTCGGGGCATTGTCAAAAAGGTGTGCATGTGGCTGCTGGTGGGTTTGGGGGCGGTGATGGACTGGCTGATGCTTTACGCCGGGGAGGCGGTGGGCATCGCCCTGCCCTTCCACTTTTTGGCGGCGGCCCTGGTGGCCGTGTGGCTCATCTGCAACGAGGTCATCTCCATCCTGGAAAACATCGGGGACATCGGGGTGGCCCTGCCCCCCTTTTTATTAAAGGCGGTGCAGTGGGTAAAGGCCGGGGCCGAAAAAAAGGGGGACCCGGGGGATGAATAAACGAATTTACCTGTCCCCGGAGCGCCGCCCAAGGCCCCACGGCAGATACTGGGGCATGGAGGCATACGAAAAGGACGTCTGCGAGGAGCTGGCGTCCCTGCTGGCCCCCCTGCTTGCGGCCCGGGGCTTTGGGGTAAGGATCGGGGCGCCGGAAAAGGACCTGGCCGCCCGGGTGGGGGAGGCCATCGCCTGGGGCGCGGACTATTACCTGCCCATCCACACCAACGCCTCCACCGGCGGCGCCCGGGAGGGGACCGCCCGGGGCCCCCTGGTACTGGCCTATGACCATCCCGCCGCCAAGGCGGCCTGCCGCAGGATGTACGACAGCCTGCTGGAGGTGTACCCCTGCCCCGAAAGGGGCCGCGGGGTGCAGGTCAGCAGGAATTTTTACGAGATCATCCGCACCCCCATGGTGTCGGTGTACCCCGAAATTGCCTTCCACGACAACGGGGAGGACGCCCGGTGGCTTGTGGAAAACAAGGGGGAGATCGCCCGGGCCCTGTGCCGGGGCGTCTGCCGGTGGTACGGTGTGTGGGACCCTCTTATTGCAAAATCCCCAGGTGCTCCAGCAGAATCTTCAGGCCCATGGAGATAAGAATGACGCCCCCCGCCAGCTCCGCCTTGGATTTGTACCGCGCCCCAAAGGTGTTGCCCACCTTGACCCCCGCCGCGGACAGGAGAAAGGTGGCCGCGGCAATAAAGGACACCGCGGGGAGGATGTCCACGTCCAGAAAGGCAAAGGAAACCCCTGCCGCCAGGGCGTCGATGCTGGTGGCCACCGCCAGGGGCAGCATCCGCCGGGGGCCCAGGGAGAGGTCCTCTTCGCAGCCGCAGCAGCCGTCGGCGGAAAGGCTCTCCCGGATCATGTTGCCGCCGATCAGGCCCAGCAGGACAAAGGCGATCCAGTGGTCGTAAGCGATGATTTTATTGGCAAACTGGTGGCCCAGCAAAAAGCCGGCCAAAGGCATGGCCCCCTGGAACCCGCCGAAGTACAGCCCCACCACGGCCGATTTTTTCAGCGTGGCTTTGGGCATGGCAAGGCCGATGCAGATGGCCGCCGCAAAGGCGTCCATGCTCAGGCCCACCGCCGTCAAAAAAAGCTCCGGAAAAGTCATTTTGTCGTCCCCCTGCAAAAAAAGTTCCGGCGGGCCGCCGTGCCCAAGGCCATAAAAAAAGACGCAGGCACGGCCGGCGGCCGCACATGAGTCTTGTTATTCAATGCAAGCCAGGCCCTGGGGCCAGCATGTTGACTTGCAACATATCCGCGGATATGCCAACTACTCCCTCATCGGTACCCACAAATCCTACCACACCGCGTTTGTTCTGTCAACCGAACAGAAAAAGTCGGACAAAAAACACCGGGGGGCGGGCCATGCGGCCCGCCCCCCGGTGCGACATATTGCGAAAGATCAGGGAGAAGCAAAGGTGGAAGAAAGAGCCTTCTGCCCGCCGGTGCGGCGGCAGAGCTTTTCCAGACAGCCGTCGGACAAATTTCCCAGCAGGGCGATGGCGCTTTCCGCCGCCTCCTGGGGGCTCAGGCCGGCCGACTCCTGAAAAAAGGAGCAGAGGGTGCGGTACTGGCCACGGTAGCAGGCGGCCAGCTGCCGCCCCCGCGCCGTCAGCAGCACCGACCGGCGGGGGCTGCGGTGCACCAGGCCCATGTCCGCCAGGGATTCCAACATCCCATGGGTGGAGGAACGGGCCACCCCCAGGCGGACGGCGATGTCGATGGAGCGCGCCGCCTCGCTGTGGGTCAGATCGTCAATGACCAGCAGATAGCGGATTTTGGCGTTGCTTAGTTCCATGGGGCCGCCGCCTCCTTTCCTCGGGGGATGTCAGCGGCACTGTCCCGAGTAGGGGCAGCTGGCGCAGCCGCTGGCACACCCGTCCTGGGATTTATTGCGCCTATATTGGCGGTACAGGTGCACGCCCACCAGGGCCATGGAGCCAAGCACCACGGAGCCAATGAGAAACGTTCCCATACAAACACCTCCTTATGCATTCAGCGAAGCAGCCGAGCGCTTTCTCATGCGGTCCTCGGGGTCGTTGGAGGGCCGGAGCAGCAGATAGAGGAACCCGATGAGCAGGACGATGGCCACCGCGGTCCAAAGGCCGAAGCCGCCGCCGGTAAACAGGGTGCCCAGCTGGTAGAACACCAGGGCGGCCCCATAGGCAAGGCCGGTCTGGTAGCCGATGGCAATCCAGGTCCACTTGCCGCTGCCCATCTCCCGGCGGATGGCGCCGATGGCCGCAAAGCAGGGGGCGCACAGCAGGTTGAAGATCAGGAAGGCATAGGCGGACAGGGTGGTAAAGGAGGAGGCCAAGGTGCCCCAGATTTCGGCGCCGTCCTCGGCTACCTCGGCAAAGCCGAACAGCACGCCGAAGGTACCCACCACGTTTTCCTTGGCCACAAGGCCGGTGACGGTGGCCACGGCGGACCTCCAGTCGCCAAAGCCCAGGGGTGCAAACAGGGGGGCAATAACGCCGCCGATGGCTGCCAGAATGGACTCGTTGGTGTCCACCATTTGCAGGCGCCAGTTAAAGGCGCCCAAAAACCACACGACGCCGCAGGACAGGAAGATGATGGTGCCGGCCTTTTTGACAAAGGCCTTGCTGCGGTCCCACATATGGATGATAAGGCCCTTAAAGCCGGGCATGTGGTAGGCGGGCAGCTCCATGACAAAGGGGGCGGGGTCGCCGGCAAACAGCTTGGTCTTCTTTAGGATGATGCCGCTGCAGATGATGGCCGCAATGCCCAAAAAGTAGGCGGAGGGCCCCACCCACCAGGCCCCGCCAAACAGGGCCCCGGCAATGAGGGCGATAATGGGCAGCTTGGCGCCGCAGGGGATGAAGGTGGTGGTGATGATGGTCATTTTGCGGTCCCGGTCGTTTTCGATGGTGCGGGAGGCCATAATGCCGGGCACGCCGCAGCCGGTGCCGATAAGCATGGGGATAAAGGACTTGCCCGACAGGCCGAATTTACGGAAGATGCGGTCCATGATAAAGGCGATGCGGGCCATATAGCCGCAGTCCTCCAAAAAGGCCAGCAGCAAAAACAGCACCATCATCTGGGGCAGAAAGCCCAGCACGGCGCCCACGCCGGCCACAATGCCGTCCAAAATCAGGGAGGAAAGCCAATCTGCCGTGCCGGCGGATTCCAGCCAGTCCCCCAGCACCACCGGGATGCCCCGCACCCAGGTGCCAAAATCGGCGGGGTCGGGCTCTTCGGCGGCAAGGGCCGCCTGGTAGTCGGCAGCGGTGACTAAAACGGTGTCCTCCACGCTGCCGTCCTCGTCCTCGATGTCCAGGGCTGCGGTAAGGCCCGCGGCCTCGGCGGAATCGGGGTCCAGTCCGGCGGCCTCGGCCGCTTCGGTAAAGGCGTCCAGCTTGGCCTGAGACAGCTCAAAGTCGCCCACGGCCTCCTCATAGGCGGCCCCGCCGGTCAGGTGGAAGCCGTCGCCGAAGACCCCGTCGTTGACCCAGTCGGTGAGCATGGTGCCCACGGTGGACACGGCCAGGTAGTAGACCAAAAACATGACCACCGCAAAAATGGGCAGGGCCAGCCAGCGGTTGGTGACCACCCGGTCAATTTTGTCCGAGGTGGTCAGGTCGCCGGCACGGGCGCGGCGGACGCAGCTGGACATGACCTTGCCGATGTAGGCGTACCGCTCGTTGGTGATGATGCTTTCGCTGTCGTCGTCCATGGCGGCCTCGCATTCCTGGATCAGCGCTTCGATCTGGTCCGCCGTCCCCTTGGGGATGCTGACAAGGTCCGCCACCTTTTCGTCCCGCTCAAACAGCTTGATGGCATACCAACGAAGGTAACGTGCGTCCACCTTTCCTTCTATGGATTCCTCTATGTGGGCAATGGCATGCTCCACGCTGCCGTTGAATACGGATGGAACGCTTATGTTGGCCATTACGGGCTTTTTTGCCAGAGCGATTGCCCTTTCCGCAGCTTCCCTGGAACCGGTGCCCTTGAGTGCTGAGGTCTCGACAACTTCGCAGCCCAGCGCCTCGCCCAGCTTTCTGATGTTGATCACATCGCCGCTCTTGCGGACGACATCGATCATATTGACTGCAATAACGGTTGGGATGCCCAGTTCGAGCAGTTGCGTGGTAAGATACAGATTTCTTTCGATATTCGTACCGTCCACGATATCGATGATGGCGTCAGGCTTTTCATTCACCAGATATTGCCTGGATACCACTTCTTCAAGGGTATAAGGCGAAAGGGAATAGATGCCCGGCAAGTCCTGGATGATAACGTCGTTATGGCCTTTCAGTCTTCCTTCCTTTTTCTCCACCGTGACGCCCGGCCAGTTCCCGACGTGCTGTGACGAGCCCGTCAGATCGTTGAACAATGTTGTCTTGCCGCTGTTTGGATTTCCGGCAAGCGCAATTTTAATGCTCATTTTGCTTCCTCCTGTCTAAAATTGGTTAGGGAATTCTAACTTCTCTGCAAAAATTGATCTTTTCCCTGCAAAATCAGCTCACCTCGATCATATCCGCGTCGCTCTTACGGATGGAAAGCTCATAGCCCCGCACCGTGACCTCAACTGGGTCTCCCAGGGGCGCAACCTTGCGGACGTAAATATCCGCTCCCTTCGTGACTCCCATATCCATAATGCGGCGTTTGACCCTCCTCTTTTTCTGCTTTTCCCATGCTCCGCTTAAATCATAATACGGTTTGCCATAGCTTTATTCAGCGCGATCCGGCTTTCCTTGACCTGCAATATCATGTTGCCGCTGATCTCGGTAATCACCTTTACGCGTTCTCCGACCACAAAGCCCAGCTCCGCCAGATGCTGGCGAACGTCATCCTTTCCTGTGATTTTTCGGATGCTGTTCGTTTCACCCGGTTTTGCCATAGTGAGAGGCATCATACTTCCTCCTTTGATATCCCAATAGTTAGAGTTTACTAACCTGTTGATATTCAACAATGTTTGAATTCACTAACTTATGGGTACTTAATTAAATGCTTCTTAAGTACTTTTCCTATCAGTACTTTTTGTAGTTAGAGCTTACTAACCAATGGGTACCAATATAGTTAGTCGAAACTAACCAACTACGATTATAGTTTAGCACCACGAACTGCGGCTGTCAATGCCCGTATGTGCAAAACCATGTAAACTATGTAAAACCGGCGTAAAATTTGCATTTCAGCTCGGATTATGTTACTGTGTAAATGAGCATCTGTTTCACAGCTGTGGGATGGTGTGGCGCCGGGGAACCGGCGGAAAGGAGGGCGATATGATTATGAAAATTCGAAGATCCGCAGAGGATTACCTTGAAATGATGCTGATGCTTCAGGAAAAGCATGGTTATATCCGCTCCATCGACATCGCGGAGGAACTTGGCGTGAAAAAGCCCAGCGTGTCCTATGCTACCAAGCGGCTGAAAGAAAACGGATACATCACTATGGATAAGGAAAGTCTGATCACACTCACAGAGTCCGGTATGGAAATTGCCTTGCGGATGTATAAACGGCATAAGCTGTTAACAGAATATCTCATTACCCTGGGTGTGGATGAGGAGACCGCCCGCACCGATGCCTGCAAAATCGAGCATGACCTGAGCGAAGAAAGCTTTGAAGCCTTAGTCAGGCATGTGGAAAAGAGAGACGATATCCATTGATTCCGCATCAGGGACACATCTGACGATTTCATTGTATTTTCCTCCGAAAAAGAATCAAAGATATTTCTTTCATCATTCGTTATCTGCTTTTTTATTACAGAGCAAAGAAAAACATGGCCAAGTTTAATCTGATTTTAATCTTGTTCCAATTGGATTTCAATCTTGGGGGGCTATAATCAACTCATCAAATTAATAGGAGGTTTTGTTATGGCTACTATGGAACAGGTTGAAAAGCTAAAGGAAAAGGCAAACGTGACCTATGAGGAAGCAAGAGCCGCACTGGATGGAGGCGATGATCTATCTGGAGCGGCAGGGCAAGGTAAAGCCGCCGCAGAATGGCGGTTATTACAGTTCCCGGCAGGAAGAGCCGGAAAAGGAAACAGCGGATGAAAGCAGCCGGAAGGATACACAAACCGGGGAAACATTTTCTCAATTGGCTGGTAAGTTCTTCAGATGGTGTGGTAAAATAATTGAGAAAGGAAACCGGAATTCCTTCGAGGTAAGGCGGGAGGAAAAAGTTGTGATTGCGGTTCCCGTCACCATCCTGGTCGTTCTGGTGATCTTTGCATTCTGGATC
>CALGIL010000290.1 GCA_937914895.1 uncultured Angelakisella sp. | reverse complement strand
GGCTTTTTGCGGCAGGGCGCTTTTGAAGCGGCGATGCCATCTGAACTTTGAACATGGACAGGCGTCCCGGAGACCTTCTGCGGCAGGACGTCTTAAAACAGCGAGGTGACCTGAGTTTTGAGAGAATCCCGGCAGTGGAGCAAGCTGGACAACGCCGCCAAAATCTTTCCCCCCACCAGTGGGCGGCGCGATACCAAGGTGTTCCGGTTTTCCTGCGAGCTGTACGAGCAGGTGGACCCGGAGCTGCTTCAGTCCGCCCTGGACCGGACCCTGACACAGTTCCCCCTGTACAAGTCCATCCTGAAAAAGGGGCTGTTTTGGTATTATTTCGAAACCAGCGCCCTGCGCCCCGTGGTCCGCGAGGAGGACAGCCCCCCCTGCGGCCCCATGTACAGCGCGGACCGGAAAAACCTTCTGTTTGAGGTCACCTACTTCCAGCGGCGCATCAACCTGGAGGTCTACCACGCCCTGGCCGACGGCACCGGGGCCCTGCATTTTCTGCGCACCCTAGTGTTTTACTACCTCTGCAAAAAGCACGGCATCCCCCAGTCGGGGGCGGCCATCGATTACGACGCCTCCCAGGCCCAAAAGCAGCGGGACAGCTTTTATGCATATTATTCCAAGGGAAAGATGCCCCGGCCCCCCAAGACCCAAAAGGCTTACCGCCTGCGGGGGGAGCGCTATTCGGAGTACCGCATCGGCGTTATCGAGGGGCGTATGTCCGCCGGCCGGGTGCTGGAGGAGGCCCGGTCCCACGGCGCCACCCTGTCGGAGTATCTGGCGGCGGTGCTCATAGTCTCTATCCACGAGGGGATGACGGTGGCGGAGGCCGAGCGGCCGGTGGTCCTCACCGTTCCGGTAAATCTCCGCCGGTTTTTCCCCTCGGTGTCCGCCCGGAATTTTTTTGGCGTCATCAACGTGGGCTATGCCTTCGCCGGGCGGGACGCCGGCTTTGAGGCGGTGCTGGCGTCGGTAAAGGCGTCCTTTCAGGAGCAGCTGGAGCCGGGACTGGTCCGGGAGCGGATGAATCGCCTGGGGGCCCTGGAGCACAACTTTGCCGCCAAGCTGGTCCCCCTGGTCCTCAAGGACCTGGTGCTGAAGGCGGCCAACCGCCTGGTCCAGCAGGAGATCACCGCCTCCTTTTCCAATGTGGGACGGGTCCAGATGCCCGAAGAGGTGGCCCGGCACATCCGCCTGTTTGACATCCTTTGCAGCACCGGCCGCCTCCAGACCTGCCTGTGCTCCTATGGGGACGACCTGATGGTCAGCTTTACCTCCCCTTTTCTGAACACCGATCCCCAGCGGGCTTTTTTCCGCTTTTTGACCGGGCTTGGCATTCCGGTGGAGATTACCGCCTCCCTGCCGGGGGAGGAAGAGGAGGTGCCCCATGAAGAGCTGTCCTAGGTGCGGGGTGACCATCCGCCAAAACCCCGCCCGGTGCCCCCTGTGCCAGGGGGACCTGTCCGGCGGTGCCGAGGAGGTCCGGGTATTCCCGGTGGTGCAGTCGGTGCGCCGCCGCCACCGCGTCCTGCTGCGCCTGATGATCTTTGGCACCATTGTGGCAGCGGTGGTCTGCGGGGCCATCAACCTCAGCTTCCCCTCCGGGGGATGGTGGTCCCTGTTTGTGGCGGCGGGCCTTGCCAGCTTTTGGCTCAGCTTTGCCTTTGTGGCCAGCAAGCGG
>CALGIL010000289.1 GCA_937914895.1 uncultured Angelakisella sp. | reverse complement strand
CCTCCGGGTGGGGCTTGTCCCCCGGGGCCGCGTTTTTGTCCCGGAGAAAACGGTCCTGAAAGGCGATGCCGCACAGCCCCAAAAGGCCGGTGACGGCAAAGATGCCCAGGGTCAGGCCCCAGTTGCCGGACACAAAGGCGGCGCCGGCCCAGGTGGAGGTTACAATGGAGGGGATGCGCGCCAGGGTGGACAGCAGCAGAAAGCGCCCCAGGGTGATGTTGGTCAGGGCACACACGTACACCAGCATATCCTTGGGGGTGCCGGGGATGAGGTAGAGGAGGAAGATAAGGGATTCCAGCTTCCGTTCGTTTTGCAAAAACTTATAGTTGGCCAGATGGGTTTTGATTCTGCCGTTTTGCTGCAGCCGGCGGCGGCCCAGGCGGCGGACGATGGAAAAGATGGCGGCGCTGCCCGCCAAAATGCCCGCCAGGCAGATGACAAGCCCCCCGGCGGCGCCGTACATGGTGCCCGTCACCAGTTCCACCGGCTCCCCCGGGATGAAGGCCACCACCACCTGCAAAACCTGCACCAGAAAAAGGCCCAGGACGCCCCAGACGCCAAGGCTGGCCACCCAGTCCTGCAGCCACTGCTGGATTTTGGGGTCCATCATGGCCTGGATCAGCGGGACGGCGGCAACCGCCAGGGCCAGGGCCAGAAGGACCGCCAAGCCCATGAGAAGATAGGTTTTTGTGCTTCGTTTTTGTTCCGGCATAAAAGCTCCTGTGTGTATGACTTCCCCGGAACTGCCCAAAACGGCAGATTGGGGGGTTTCTTTTGACGGAATTTGGTGTAATATAAGGATAGATGTCTTTTGTCTTATCATACCATAATTCTTTCCCCTTTCACGCGGCTTTCACGGAAATTTTACGTCAGATTCATGGGAGGTTTAAAAGGATGGACCATCAAGCCTTTACCCAGGGGGTGCGCCCCGGCAGCGTCACCACCGGCCACGAAATCATCATCCTCATCTGCTACCTGATGCGGGAGATTGGCCGGCCCGTGACCTACGAGCAGCTGAGCCAGGCCCTGATGAGCCAGCAGCTTGTCAACTATTTTGAGTTTGCCGACGCCATGTCCTCCCTGGAAAAGTCCGGCCACATCCTCGCCGACGGGGAGCACCGCTGGAGCCTGTCCCCCCTGGGGGAGCAGACCGCCGCCACCTTCCAAAGCACCCTGCCCCTGGCGGTGCGGGAGCGGGCGGTGGGGTCCCTGGAAAAAATCCTGACACTATTAAAACGACAGCAGGAGAACCAGGTCTTCATCGAAAAGCGGGAGGACGGCTACACCGTCACCCTTACCATCACCGACATCGGGTCGGACCTCCTCAGCGTCTCCATCTTCATGCCCACCCGGGAGGAGTGCGAGGCCATCCGCCGGCGCTTCCTTAACGACCCCACCTATGTCTATAAGGGCGTCTTCGCCCTGCTGACCGGGGATACCGCCACGGTGGGGGACCTGCTGCCCAGCAAGGAGGACCTGTTTGAATAATACCCCGACATCTGGGAGGACAACATGACAAAAACCATTTTGGTGCTGCTGCTTTCCGGGTATTCCCTGACCCGGGTGCTGGTGGCCGCCTTTGAAATTTACGCCGGGACCCTCCACCTGCCCTACTGGGTGCTGGGGGTGACGGCGGTGTGCAGCCTGGCCCTTTTGTGGGCGGGCTTTCTGTTCATCTTCGGCAGGCTCCGCGGGGGGCTTTTGCGCCAGTTGATTTTTCTCAACGCCCTGTGCGCCCTTATCAATCTGACGGGGCTGCGGCTGTTTCCCGTCAACGACCTGACCACGGCGGACCTCATCGTCACCGGGACGACCTTTGATATTCTGTTCTTTCTGGGGACGTTGCCCCTGCCCATCCGGGATACCGCCCGAATGTCCCGCGCCCAGTGCGGCCCCTATGGCCGGGTGGCGGAGCAGAACCAGGGCAAGCGCCGCCGCCTTGCCCACTCTGCGGACAGCCGCCCGGGCCTGGGGGACTAGGGACACCCGCGCTTTGCAGACCGCCTTTTCCCGGCGGACCGGACCCAAGCCGCCCCGGGGGAGGGCGGCTTTTTGCGCGCTGCCCCATGGTGTACGGATTTGAAGTTTCTGCCCCGGAAAAACAACAAAAACACCGGAGAACCAGGGACCACACTTGGATATTTCGCATAGAATATGCAAGGACGAAAAATACAACTTGCAAAAATGACTGTGATGGATTACAATAGTCCAAGAATATTTCGCGCACTTACATGATTGGAGGCCCGTTATGGTACCCTATCAAAGAGTCACGGAAGTTGAAGCGCTCCCTCATATTCTTGTCAACGAACATTGGAGGTCCCCCATGGTCCCATACCAGCAGCTTGGCGTCAAGGAACTGGAAGAGGTTTATGACGGCCTGATGGCGCAGTACAAGGAGTTTCAGGCAAAAAACCTGAAGCTGGATATGTCCCGGGGCAAGCCCGACGCCCATCAGCTGGGGTTTGCCGACGCCATGCTGGATACCGTTTCCAGCGCCGCGGGCGCCATCTCCCAAAGCGGCGTGGACTGCCGCAACTACGGCTGCCTGGACGGCCTGCCGGAGGTCAAACAGATGATGGCCGATATGCTGGAGGTGACGCCGGACGAGATCATCGTGGGCGGCAATTCCAGCCTCAACCTGATGTTTGACGCCGTCTCCCGGGCCATGATTTTGGGGGTCTACGGCTCCGATAAGCCCTGGTGCAAGGAGCCTGTCATCAAATTCCTCTGCCCGGTGCCCGGCTACGACCGCCACTTTGCCATTACCCAGCACTTTGGCATCCAGATGGTCAACATCGACATGACCCCCGACGGCCCCGACATGGACCAGGTGGAGGACTGTGTCAACAACGACCCCGCCGTCAAGGGCATCTGGTGCGTCCCCAAATATTCCAACCCCACCGGGGCGGTCTATTCCAAGGAGACGGTGGAGCGGTTTTCCCGCCTGCGCCCCGCGGCCCGGGACTTCCGCATCTTCTGGGACAACGCCTACTGCGTCCACCGCATCTATGACGAAGACGTTCCCCTGACCAATCTGTTTGAGCTCCTGAAGAAAAACGGAAAGGCCGACATGCTGTTCCTCTTTGGCTCCACCTCCAAAATCTCCTATGCCGGCGGGGGCCTTGCCGCCATGGCGGGGTCCCGCAACAACATCGAGCTGACCAAGAAGCAGCTGAGCATTCAGACCATCGGCTACGACAAAATCAGCCAGCTGATGCACGCCCGGTATTTTAAGAATTTCGACGGCATCAAAGCCCACATGCAGCTTCACGCCGACGCGGTGCGCCCCAAGTTCCAGTTGGTGGACCGCATTCTTACCCAGGAGCTGGACGGCCTGGAGATCGGCCGGTGGACAAAGCCCATGGGCGGCTACTTTATCTCCTTTGACACCCTGGAAAACTGTGCCAAGCGCACCGTCAGCCTCTGCAAAGAGGCCGGCGTGGTTATGACCCCCGCGGGGGCGTCCTTCCCCTACGGCATCGACCCCTACGACCGCAATATCCGCATTGCCCCCACCTTCCCCGGTATTGAGGAGCTGGAGCTGGCGGCGCGGCTGTTCTGCCTCTGCGTCAAGCTGGCGGCGGTGGAATATTATCTGACGGTCAGCGTGTGACCTTGGGGTGCCTGTGGGGCATTTTTATCGCCTCCGGCGGGATGCCCGCCGGGGGCATTTAGGTGCGAGCCACTTCTGCGGAAGTGGCGGTCGCTGCGCGAC
>CALGIL010000288.1 GCA_937914895.1 uncultured Angelakisella sp. | reverse complement strand
CCCTCGGACACCCGCATGGCCCAGACGCCGCCGCCATAGCGGGACTGGGCGTTGACCTGATGGACGGGAATGCGGATGATGACGCCGTCGTCGGCAATAAGGATGACGTCGTCCTCCTCGGCAACCATCCGCACCGCCGCCACCCGGGTGTTTTTGCCTTCGGTATCGTAGTTGCGGATGCCCTTGCCGCCGCGGTTTTGCAGGCGGTAGTCGCCCACCGGGGTCCGCCGGCCCCGGCCCTCCTCGGTGACAGTCAGCAGCTGGCCGTCCTCGTGGTCCCAAACCCGGGCCATGCCCACCACCTGGTCGCCGTCCTGCAGACGGATGGCGCGGACGCCCCGGGCGCTGCGGCCCATGGGCCGGACGTCCGTCTCCTGGAAGCGGATGGCCATGCCCCCGGCGGTGGCAATGAGCAGCTGACTGCGGCCGCTGGTGCTGCGCACCCAGGCCAGCTCGTCCCCGTCGTCCAGGGTAATGGCGATAATGCCGCTTTTGCGGACGTTGCGGTAGGCCGACAGGGGGGTGCGCTTAATGGTGCCGCCCCGGGTGACCATAACCAAAAAGCTCTCCTCGTCCATTTCGCTGACGCGGATCATGGCCGACACCTTTTCGTCCTTGTCCACGGGCAGGATATTGACAATATGGCTGCCCCGGCTCTGGCGGCTGCTCTCGGGGATCTCATACCCCTTCATGCGGTACATTTTGCCCTTGTTGGTAAAAAAGAGCACATAGTCGTGGGTGGAGGTGATAAACAGCTCCTCCACAAAGTCCTCGTCCCGGCGGCTCATGCCCGAAATGCCCCGGCCGCCCCGGCGCTGGGTGCGGTAGCTGTCCAGGGTCTGGCGCTTGATGTAGCCCAGATGGGTCAGGGTAATGGCGCAGTCCTCCACGGGGATGAGGTCCTCAATGTCCACCTCGCCGGACACGGCCGCAATCTCGGTGCGGCGGTCGTCGCCAAACTTGTCCCGGATGGCGGTCATCTCCTCGCGGATGATGTCGTACACCCTGCTTTCGCTCCGCAGGATGTCCTCCAAATCGGCCACCTTTTCCAGGATAGAGGCCAGCTCCTCCTCAATTTTAATGCGCTCCATGCCCGACAGCTGCCCCAGGCGCATGGCCACAATGGCGGCGGCCTGCAGGTCAGAAACGGCAAACCGGGCGATGAGGTTTTCTTTGGCGTCGCCGGCGTCCCGGGAGTGGCGGATGATATGGATGACCTCGTCGGTGTTGTCGCACACCAGCTTCAGGCCCTCCAGGATGTGCTCCCGGTCCCTTGCCTTTTTCAGTTCAAACTGGGTGCGGCGGGTAATCACCGACACCTGGAACTTAAGGTATTCGGACAGCATCTCCTTTAAGGTCAGCACCCGGGGGATGCCGTCCACCAACGCCAGCATAATAACCCCTACGGTATCCTGCATCTGGGTGTAGGAGTACAGCTGGTTTAAAACCACCTGGGCGTTGGCGTCGCGCTTCAGCTCGATGACAATGCGCATGCCGTCCCGGTCGGATTCATCCCGCAGGTCCGAAATGGATTCGATGCGCTTGTCCTTGACCAGGTCCGCAATGTTTTCGATGAGGCGCGCCTTGTTGACCATATAGGGGATTTCCCGCACCACAATGCGCTCCCGGCCGTTTTTCATCTCCTCAATTTCGCACCTGGCCCGCAGAATCACCCGGCCCCGGCCGGTGCCGTAGGCCGCCCGGATGCCCGATCGGCCCATGATGATGCCCCCGGTGGGAAAGTCCGGCCCCGGGATTTTTTCCATCAGCTCGTCCAGGGTGGCGTCGGGGTTTTCAATCAGCAAATCCACCCCGTCGATGATCTCCCGAAGGTTGTGGGGCGGAATGTTGGTGGCCATGCCCACCGCAATGCCCGTGGAGCCGTTGGCCAGCAGGTTGGGAAAGCGCGACGGCAAAGCCGCCGGCTCTTTTTTGCTGTCGTCGTAGTTGGGGTTCCAGTCCACCGTGTCCTTGTCGATGTCCGCCAGCATGTGCAGGGCAATGCGGCTCATCCGGGCCTCGGTGTACCGGTAGGCGGCCGGGGGGTCCCCGTCCACGCTGCCAAAGTTGCCGTGGCCGTCAATCAGGGGGTACCGCAGAGAGAAGGGCTGGGCCATGCGCACCATGGCGTCGTAGACGCTGGCGTCGCCGTGGGGGTGGTAGCTGCCCAGCACGTCGCCCACAATGGTGGCCGACTTGCGGTATGGCTTGTCGGGGGTCAGCCCCGCCTCGCTGGCGGAGTAGAGAATGCGGCGGTGCACCGGCTTCAGGCCGTCCCGCACGTCGGGCAGGGCGCGGTCCACAATCACCGACATGGAGTAGTCCAGAAAGCTCTTGCGCATCTCCTTGTCAATGTCCACCTGGATCAGCCGTCCGCCGCCCTGCTCTCCCGGCTGGACCTGGTTCATTTCTTCACTCATGACTGATGTTCCCTTCTGCTGAAGGCGGCCCCGGGGCGCTTCTTAACAAGAAGTCTCCCTGACAGCCCCTTAGAATTTGTTTGTCCCAAGCCGGGGCGCCGCCCCGGACCCCGGCCAAGGGCACTTCTTAAAAGAAGTTCCCTTGGCAATCCCTCAAGAATTTCAATCCTGGCTGGACCGGCTCCACCCGGCCATAGGCCGGGCTTCCGCCAAATGCAGGGAGAACAAACAAAAATTTGTTTGTCTCCGTGCATTTGGCGGGCCGCAAGAGGAGGTTTTCTCCTCTTGCGGGGTGGAGCCGTCTGTACATCTGCATTATCACAAAAGTTTTTGGGGGTTTCAGGGGGCTTTTTTCAAAAAGGCCCCTGAGAAAAGCCCCTGAAAGCAGCCTTGCCGTCAAACGTCCAGGTTGGTGACATACTGGGCGTTTTCCTCGATAAACTCCTTGCGGGGGGCCACCTTATCGCCCATGAGAATGGAAAAGGTGGCGTCGGCCTTCATGGCGTCCTCCATGGTCACCTGGAGCATCACCCGGTTGTCCGGGTCCATGGTGGTCTCCCACAGCTGGTGGGGGTCCATTTCGCCCAGGCCCTTGTACCGCTGGATGTCCGGCTTTCCGCCGTCGGGGTACAGCTCGGCGGTATAGGCGTCCCGCTCAATTTCGGAGTAGGCATAGCGCATCTTTTTGCCCCGGCTTACCCTGAACAGGGGTGGCTGGGCAATATAGATATGCCCCTGCTCGATAAGGGGGCGCATATGGCGGAAGAAGAAGGTGAGCAGCAGGGTCCGGATGTGGCTGCCGTCCACGTCGGCATCGGCCATGATAATGACCTTGTTGTACCGGATTTTGGCGGGGTCCAGCTCCTCGCCGATGCCGCAGCCCAGGGCGGTGATGATGGGCAGCAGCTTTTCGTTGCCGTACACCTTGTCCAGCCGGGCCTTTTCCACGTTAAGCATCTTGCCCCACAGGGGCAGGATGGCCTGAAAGCGCCGGTCCCGGCCCTCCTTGGCGCTGCCGCCGGCGGAGTCGCCCTCGACGATATAAATCTCGGTGCGGACGTTGTCCCGCTCGGAGCAGTCTGCCAGCTTGCCGGGCAGGGAGGCGGTCTCCAGGGCCGATTTGCGCCGGGTCAGCTCCCGGGCCTTGCGGGCGGCCTCCCGGGCGCGGTTGGCGGTCATGGCTTTGTCTACAATGGCCCGGGCCACCGATGGGTTTTCCTCAAAATAGGTGGTCAGCGCCTGGCCCACAATGTTGGACACAAGGCCCCGTATTTCGGTGTTGCCCAGCTTTGCCTTGGTCTGCCCCTCAAACTGGGGGTCCTGCAGCTTGACCGAAATAACCGCGGTCAGCCCCTCCCGCACGTCCTCCCCGGCCAGCTTGTCGCCCTCCTTCAGGATGCCGGCGCGCTTGCCGTAGTCGTTCAGCACCCGGGTCAGGGCCAGCTTAAAGCCGTCCTCGTGGGTGCCGCCCTCGCCGGTGTTGACGTTGTTGGCAAAGGAAAGCAGCAGCTCGTTGTAGCTGTCGTTGTATTGCAGGGCCACCTCGGCGGTGCTGCCGCCGCCCTCGCCGGACAGGTACACCACATCCTCATGCAGCAGGGTCAGCCCCTTGCGGGCGTGAATCCACTCCACAAAGGAGCGGATGCCCCCTTCGTAGCACATAGAATCCTGGCGCACCTCCAGCCCCCGGCGGTCGGTCAGGGTCATGCGCACCCCGGCGTTCAAAAAGGCCTCCTCCCGCAGGCGGGTGTGCAGGACCTCAAAATCAAAATCCAGCTGCTCAAAAATCTGGCTGTCGGGCTTAAAGGTGACGGTGGTGCCCGTCTCGGTGGTGTCGCCCTCCCGCCTTAAATCAAAGTCCGGCTTGCCCCGGGTAAAGCGCTGGCGGTAGACGTGCCTGCCGTCCCGGACCTCCACCTCCAGCCACTCCGACAGGGCGTTGACCACGCTGGCGCCCACGCCGTGGAGGCCGCCGGACACCTTGTAGCCGCCGTTGCCAAACTTGCCCCCCGCGTGGAGGACGGTAAATACCACCGTCACCGCGGGCAGGCCCGTCTGCTGCTGGATGCCCACGGGGATGCCCCGTCCGTCGTCGGTGACCCGGATGACGTTGTCGGGCAGAATCTCCGTTTCGATGTGGGTGCAGTAGCCCTCCAACGCCTCGTCGATGGCGTTGTCCACGATCTCATAGACCAGGTGGTGCAGCCCCTTGGGCCCGGTGGTGCCAATGTACATCCCGGGCCGCTTGCGGACCGCCTCCAGCCCCTCCAACACCTGTATTTGATTTTCGTCGTACTGATTTTCCTGTGCTCCGTGTTCGTGTTCCAAGGATTGACCGTCCTCTCCTGGTGATTTTTTCATTTGCTCCGGCGTGGGGAATGACGCAGCGTCATCGCCTTCCCGGTATCTAGGGGTCAGCATTACACATTGGCAATGTGGTCGATGTATCCCGTCCGCTTGCGCAGGGTGGCGGAGGAAATCAGGCTGAGGTATACCCGGCAGCTTTTTTTGTTCTTGCCGCAGACCACAAAGGTCTTGGGCAGGTCGTCGGTGACACTGACCACCTGGCCCCGTTTTTCCGCCTGGGCCAAAAACGTCCGGGTGCCCTTGCTTACCGTGGTGTTGTCCAAGTCAAAAATGCCGATGAGGTCGTCGGTTTTGACTATGGTGTCCTGTCCTAAGTGCAGGTACATCTATGCTCCTCCTATCTGGCGGCGGGCCTTAATCTCGCCGTTTTGAATCCGCATGGTAACCCCCTGGCGCACCGCCCGAAAGCCGGCGCGGTCGGTGCAGGTGATAAACATCTGCCCCCGGCCGGTGCCCGCCCCCGACAAAAAATAATCCCGGCGGCGTTTGTCCAGCTCCGACAGCACGTCGTCCAGCAGAAGGATGGGGCGCTCCCCCGATACCTCCTCAATGACGGCGCATTCTGCCAGCTTCAGGGTCAGGGCACAGCTGCGCTGCTGGCCCTGGCTGCCAAAGGTCCGGGCCGGCACCCCGTCCAGGGCGACGGACAGGTCGTCCCGATGGGGGCCTATGGTGGTAAAGCCGTTTTTCAGGTCTTCCTCCCGGCTTGCTTCCAAAGCCTCTAAAATATGGGCCTCTCCCGCCTGGGCATCCAAGGCGCCCCAGGCCCCGGGGATGGAGGCCTGGTACTCCGCCGAAAAGGTCTCCCGGTCTCCCGAAAGGTCCCGGTAAATCTCCTCCGCCGGCTTTGTCAGCCGGGTGACATACCGCCACCGGGCGTTGATGACCGAATAAGCGGCCTTGGCAAAGCTCCGGTCCCACACCGCCAGCAGGTCGTCCATGCCCGAATGCCGGGCCATGTCGTAAAGAAGACTGTTGCGCTGGCTTAAGGCCCGGCCAAAAGCCGCCATGTTCCGCAGATACCGGGGCATCACCTGGCTGATGGCGCTGTCCAGAAAAGCGCGGCGCAGGGCGGGGCCCTCCTTGATGAGGCCCACCTCGGTGGGGGAAAAGACCACCGCACAGAAAAGGCCGGTCAGCTCCGACGGCTGAACGTCAATTTCATTGATTTGGGCCGTCTTGCCCCCCCGGGGGGCGGCGCCGTCCCCGCGGCTGTACACAAGGGAGGCGGTCTGGCTCCGTCCTCCCTGAAAAAAACGGCAGCGGATTTCCGCCCGGGACTGCTCAAAGCGGATGTAGTCTGCCTCCCGGCTTTGCCGGAAGCCCTTCTGCCCCGTCAGCAGGTAAATGGCCTCCACCAAATTGGTCTTGCCCTGGGCGTTGTCCCCGTACAAAAGATTGATCCCCTCGCCGGGGGTCATGTCCGCCTGCCGCAGGTTGCGAAAGTCCCTTAGCGCAAGGGCTTCAATCCTCAAGGCCCCTTTACCTCAAAGGAAAGGTCCCCCACGGACACAAGGTCCCCCGGCACCAGCTTTTTGCCGCGCATCAGACATACCTGCCCGTTTACCGACACCCGCCCTGCGGTCACCAGCTCCTTGCCGTGCCCGCCGGTCTCGGCCGCGCCCGCAAACTTTAAAAAGCTGTCCAGCTTGATAAAGGGGGTTTTGATTGTAATGCTCTTTGTGCCCATACGCCGCCCTTCCTCCGGGGCGCCGCCCCGGACCCCGGTCAAGGGCACTTCTTAAAAGAAGTTCCCTTGACAATCCCTCAAGAATTTTTAATTTTTACCGTCTTTCTCCATTTGCCCGATGGACGAAGTCCATCCCTCCGGTGTTCTGCCATAGGCGAGATTTTTTTCTCGCGATTGGCAGAACACCGGAGGAAATGGGCACTGCGCGCCCGGGCAAATAGAGGCGGAAAGACACTTTAAAGTTTTTTGGAGGTACAGAACCTTTTTTTCAAAAAAGGTTCTGTAAAAGCCCCGTAAAAGACCCCGCAAAAAAGATTACTCGCTTTTCAGCTTCATGGGCAGGACCAAAAAGAGGAAGCTGTCCCCGTCCAGGGGCACCACCCGCATGGGGGACAGGGGTCCGCTGATGCGGAGCCTGACCATATCGCAGTCGGTATTTTTAAGGGCGTCCATAAGGTAGCGGTTGTTAAAGCCCATTTCCACCTGGGCGCCGGCGGTCTCGCAGGGGCACTCGTCATAGGCCTTGCCCATGGTGGTGGAGCAGGACATTTTGATGACGCCGTCGTCAAACAGCACCCGCAGGGGGCTTTTTAAGCGGTCGGAGATGAGCAGGGAGGTGCGCTCGATGGAATTCATCAGGCCGCGCACCGACACGGTGACGTCGGTAGTGCTGTCCTTGGGAATGGCGGCGTTGTAATCCAGAAAATCCCCCTCCAGCAGGCGGGAGGTAACCGTGGTGTCGCCCAGGGAAAACAAAATGTGCTTTTTGGAGACGCTCAGGTCAATGGTCTTGTCGTCGTCCTCCAACAGCTTTAAAAGCTCGCTTAAGCTTTTGCCGGGGACGATAAACCGCATATCGGTGCCTGGGGTCACCTTTTCCCGGCGCAGGGCCAGGCGAAAGCCATCCACGGCCACCACCGTCATGTCCTCCCCCTCCAGCAAAAAGAGGCAGCCGGTGTGGGCGGGCTTGATGTCCGAAGTGGCCACGGCAAACAGCGTCTGGTCGATCATGGAGCGCAGCTTGTTTTGGGGCAGCGCCGCGGGGGTGCCGTCCCCCACTGCGGGCAGCTCCGGGAACTCGAAGGAGGACATGCCCAGAATGGTAAAATGGGACACGCCGCCCTGGATTTCCACCAAAAACCGCTGGTCGCAGGACACCTCCACCGTCTCGCCCTCTATTTTCCGCACAATTTCGGAAAACAGCTTGGCGGGAATGACCACCTCCCCCTCCTGGATCACCTTGGCTTCCAGTTGGGTGGTAATGCTCAGGCTGAGATCATACCCGGCCAGGCGCAGGCATCCGTCCCGGGCGGTGATCAAAATGCCCTCCAAAGCCGCCATGGTGGACTTGGGCGACACCGCCAGGGAGACGTTCATAATGGCCTCGCTCAGGCTTGCGGTACTGCATACAAACTTCATGTCATTTCACCGTTCCTTTTTTTGGTGGAAAACCAACCCTCCGCCAAAGAGATTTTTGCTGGGATAAGTGCGTTCTATCAGAAAAGAAAGAAGAAAAAATTAGCAGTAGTAGTAGGGGCGGTGGAAAAGTGGAAAGGCCTCTTTTCCACAGATAGGGCCTTGTTTTGCGGATTTTGCCCCCCGTGAATCCGCCGTGGGCAGATGGTGGATAAGGTGGAAAGGCCCTGAAGCTTTCCACCGGACAGTGGAAAGAGGTTAGTGGGCAGTTAAAAACCGGTGAAGGCCGCGGGGCTCCGCCCCGCACCCCGCCCGCTTTTAAAAAAGCGGGCCTAAAATTCTTGAGAATTCCCCACTTTGCGCATAGGAAAACCGCGCGGAAAAGAAGAAATTACAGGAGCTTTCGATAACTGCCTTTCCCCGAAAGGTCAATTGAATTCCCCACTTTGTGCAGAGGAAAACCGCGCGGAAAAGAAGAGATCACAAGTGCTTTCGGTAAGTGCCTTTCCCC
>CALGIL010000287.1 GCA_937914895.1 uncultured Angelakisella sp. | reverse complement strand
ATGGTGCACCTTTTCCACCTGGGGGTGTTTTGTCAGGTACTCCACCACCGCCAGGGCGTTTTGCACATGGCGCTCCACCCGCAGGCTTAACGTTTCGGTACCCTGGAGCAGCAAAAAGGCGGAAAAGGGCGACAGGGTGGCCCCGGTGTCCCGCAGCAGCACGGCCCGGATGCGGGTGACAAAGGCGGCGGGACCCGCGGCCTTTGTAAAGCTGACGCCGTGGTAGCTGGGGCAGGGCTGGCTGAGGGCGGGGAACTTGCCCGAGGCCTCCCAGTCAAACCGGCCGCCGTCCACGATGACGCCCCCCAGGGTGGTGCCGTGGCCGCCGATAAACTTGGTGGCCGAATGCACCACAATGTCGGCGCCGTACTGGATGGGCCGCAGCAGGTAGGGCGTGGCAAAGGTGTTGTCCACCACCAGGGGGATGCCGTGGCGGTGGGCAAGCTGGGCCAGCGCCTGGATGTCGATCACGTTGGAGTGGGGGTTGCCCAGGCTTTCGATAAAGATGGCCTTGGTGTTGTCCCGGATGGCCGCCTCAAAGGCGCCCTCCTCATAGGGGTCCACAAAGGTGGTGGTGACGCCGTATTCCGGCAGGGTGTGGGCCAGCAGGTTGTAGGTGCCGCCGTAAATGGTTTTGGCCGATACAATGTGCCCCCCCGCCTGGGCCAGGTTTTGGAAGGTGTAGGAGATTGCCGCGGCCCCCGAGGCCACCGCCAGGGCCGCCACGCCCCCTTCCAGGGCCGCGATGCGCTGTTCGAAGACGTCCTGGGTGGAGTTGGTCAGCCGGCCGTAGATGTTGCCGGGGTCGGCAAGGCCGAACCGGGCGGCGGCGTGGTCCGCGTTGTCAAACACATAGGAGGTGGTCTGGTAGATGGGCACGGCCCGCGCGCCGGTGGCGGGGTCGGGCTGCTCCTGCCCCACATGGACTTGCTTTGTCTCAAAGGCCCAGTTTTCCGATTTCAAATTGCTCATTGGGAGACTCCTTTACTGATTTTATTGGGGGTCCTGTGACCGCGCGTAAAGTGGATGACGGCACATTCGCCCGTTGCGGAAGTTCTCGCGCAGCAGCTTGGTAAAATAGATTGCCATGTCATCCTCTCCCTTTGCTTATATTACTTATGGGTTTACTAAGCATTATAAAGGGCCTTTTCCCTTTTGTCAACAAAAAAATAGGGCCGCACGGCGCGGCCCAAGTTTTATCGGATGGTCAGACGGAAAAATCCGGCGGGACCTCACCGCCGTACCGGTCCAGAATGTCCTGAAGGGTCAGGTTGTCCAGGTACCCCGCCATAACCTCCTCCAGCCCCTGCCAGGTTTTGCGGGCCATACAGCCCTCATGGCGGCTGCATTCCCCGGGATTTTCCAGGCAGGCCAGGGGCGCAAAGCCCCCCTCGGTCAGCCGCAGGATGTCCCCCACCGTGTACTGGTCGGGGGCCTTGGCCAGCTGATAGCCCCCCTGGGAGCCCCGGGTGGTCCGCAGATAATCCGTCCGGTTAAGCAGCATCATAATCTGGTCCAGATACCGCTTGGAGATCCCCTGGCGCTGGGCCACGGCCTTCAGCGCAACGGCGCCGTCCCCCCGGTGCTGGGCCAAATCCAGCAGGACGCGCAGGGCGTATCTCGATTTTGTGGACAGCTTCATCAGGCTCCCCCCTTTCTGCTGACGGATGAAGATTCTGTCCTACATTTTAGCACAACGCGGCCCCCTCTTCAACCGGGAGCCGTTGACAGGGCCCGCAAAGCGGCGTAAAATCGGGTAAACGCTTATCAAGGCAGTCAGTATTTATTTTGAAATGGGGGACGCCTGATGATCTATCTGGACAACGCCGCCACCACCCGGGTGTCGGACGCGGCCCTGGCCGCCATGGCGCCCTGCTTTCAGGCCCAGTATGGCAATCCCTCCAGCATCCACCGGGCCGGTCAGGCGGCGGCGGGGGTGGTGGAGGAGGCCCGGGTGCACATCGCCCGGCTGCTGGGTGCCCGGCCCGGGGAGATCTATTTTACCTCCGGCGGCACCGAGGCCGACAACTGGGCCATCCGGTCGGCCGCGGCGGCGGGGGCCAAAAAGGGGCGGCGGCACATCATCGCCAGTGCCTTTGAGCACCACGCCGTGCTGCACACCCTGGAGGCCCTGGAGGGACAGGGCTTTCGGGTGACCCTGCTGCCGGTACACGGCGACGGCAGGGTGCGCCCCGACGAACTGTGGGCCGCCCTTGGGGAGGACACGGCCCTGGTAACCATCCTGTACGCCAACAACGAGATCGGCACCCTGCAGCCCATGTCTCAGCTGGGGGAGCTCTGCCGGCGGCGGGGCGTGCCCCTGCACACCGACGCCGTGCAGGCGGTGGGCCATGTGCCGGTGGATGCGGCGGCGCAGAACTTGGACATGCTCTCCCTGTCCGCCCACAAGTTCCACGGTCCCAAGGGGGTGGGCGCGCTGTACTGCCGCGCCGGCGTCCCTCTTTCGATCTTCCTGGAGGGCGGCGCCCAGGAGCGGGGCCTGCGGGGCGGCACGGAAAACGTGCCGGCCATTGCCGGCATGGCGGCGGCGCTGGAGGAGGCCTGCGGCCGCATGGAGGAGGACGCCCGTCGGGTATCCGCCATGGGGGAGGCCCTGGCAGAGGCCCTGTCCCGCATCCCCCGCAGCCACCGCAACGGCGGCGGGCCGGACAGCCTGCCGGGCATTATAAACTTCTCCTTTGCGGGGGTGGAGGGGGAGGCCCTGGTGCAGATGCTGGACCAGGCGGGCATCTGCGCCTCCTCCGGCTCGGCCTGCACCTCGGGGTCCCTGGACCCCAGCCATGTGCTGCTGGCCCTGGGCCTGT
>CALGIL010000286.1 GCA_937914895.1 uncultured Angelakisella sp. | reverse complement strand
ACAGAGGGCTGTTTGCCAAACACCTGGCAGGCAAGGCGGCAGCCGGTGGGGGTGGCGGCAAGGCCGCCCTCGGCGGTCTCCTTTAAGGCGCGGGGCAGGTTGTCGCCCACCTGCTTCATGGCGGTGATGACCTCGTCGGCGGGGATGGCGCTTTGGATGCCGGCCAGGGCCATTTCGGCGGCGGCAAAGGCGTTGGCCACCCCGCCGGCGTTGCGCTTGATACAGGGGATCTCCACAAGGCCGGCCACAGGGTCGCACACCAGCCCCAGCAGATTTTTAAGGGCCATGGCCACGGCGTGGCCCGCCATGGCGGGGGTGCCCCCGGCCAGCTCCACAAGGGCGGCGGCGGCCATGGCGGAGGCGGTGCCGCACTCGGCCTGGCAGCCCCCCTCGGCCCCGGCCACCGTGGCGTTTTGGGCGACGACCATCCCCACCCCGGCGGCGCAGAACAGCCCCCTGCACAGGTCCTGGTCCGAAAGGTCCCGCTGGCCGGCCAGAGCAAACAGGGCCCCCGGCAGGATGCCGCAGGAGCCCGCGGTGGGCGCCGCCACAATGCGGCCCATGGCGGCGTTCAGGCCCGCCACGGCCAGGGCCCCCGCCAGGGCGCCGGTAAAGGTGGGGCCGCACAGGGTCTGCCCGGACCGGGACCACCGGTCCATGAGAAAGGCCTCGCCGCCGGTAAGGCCGCTGGCGGACCGCAGGTCCTCCCGGGTGCCCTCCTCCGCCGACTGGCGCATGACCTCCAGCCGCCGGGCCATCTGCGCCAGCAGCTCCTCCTGGGGCCGTTCCAGGTCCTCGGCCTGCTGGCGGAGGACCACGGCGGAAATGGGCAGGCCCGCTGCCTCGGCCTCGCCGACCAGCTGCTCCATGGATGTGATGGCGGTCATGGTGACCCCTCCTTATGAAAAATTGCGTACGCCGCGGTGTAAAAGCCGCCGGCAAACCCGGTTTTCGGGGGAAAGCGCCAAGGTCAGGCGCGGAACCTCTTTGCGCGGCGCGGACGGTTATAGTTCGTCCAGGTCGGCGTGGAGGAGGATGGCCTTGGTGATGTTGGGCATCCGGCTGATCTGGCGGCAGATTTCGTCGTCGGCGTCCCGGTCGATCTCAATACTCATCACCGCAAGGCCCCCCTTGCTTTGGCGGCTGAGGGTGAAGTTGGCGATATTGATGCCGTTTTCGGCCATAAACCGGGTGACCCCGGCAATGGTGCCCGGGGTATCCCGGTGCAGAATGACAAAGGCGGTATGCTCCCCGGTCAGGGCCACCTCCATGCCGCCGATGCGGCTGATGAGGATGTGCCCTCCCCCGATGGACGACCCCCGCACCGTCATCTCCCGGCCGTCCGCCGTCCCCAGGGCGATCTCCACGGTGTTGGGGTGGGCGTCGCTGACCGCCTCCTCCGAAAATTCCACCCGCAGGCCGGATTCCTCCGCCAGGCGCAGGCTGTCCCGGATGCGGGGGTCGTCGGGGCGCATCCCCATAATGCCCGCCACCAGGGCGCGGTCGGTGCCGTGGCCCTTGTAGGTCTTGGCAAAGGAGCCGTGGAGGCGGATGCGGGCATAGGCGGGGGGGCCGTCCAGCAGCAGCGCCGCCACGCGGCCAATGCGCGCGGCCCCCGCGGTGTGGGAGCTGGATGGGCCGATCATCACCGGGCCGATGATTTCAAAAACATTCATGCTGGGCCTCCCGCTTCCGCCGCCCCGGCCTCCAGGGGATTTTGGACCCCGGCCAGATACGCAAGGCGGGGCAGGGCGTGGTCAAAAAATATCCGGTAGCTTTGGCAGTACCGGCTGAGCCCCAGGGTGCCGTCGGGGTTTTGCAGGCGGTCTTTGCGGCAGCCGCCGCGGCAGAAGGCCATGTACTGACACCGGCCGCACGCCTGGTCCTGCCCTATGGAGCCCTGGATAAACCCAAGGGCCTGCTGGCGGTCCGCCAGGTCCCGAAAGCTATCCTGCCCCGCATTGCCCAGCAGCCACCCGGGCTGACAGTAGTATTGGCAGGGATAGACGCTGCCATCCGCCGCCACGGCATAGTTGGCAATACACTGGCCGTACAGGGCGCAGGTCTGGGGCGGTCCCCCCTGGAGCATCATCAGCAGCTGGGTAAAATACTGGATGTTGGCGGCGCGGGACCGCAGCTTGTCCCTGTACCACAGGTCGAACAGCTCCGTTAAAAACCCGCCGTATTCCTCGGGGGTCAGGTCCAGCCGTTCCCCACCCGGGCTGGAATGCCCGGCGGCGCAGGGCGCAAACAGCACCTCGGCGCCATAGCCGCGCAGCAGTCCATAAGCCTTTTTGACATCCGCCAGGGTCCCGGGGGTGACCACCGCCGAAATCTGCACATCCCCACCCTGGTTTTGCAGCACCTGCACCGTGGTGGCCGCCTTGGCAAAGGTGCCCCTGCCCCGCTGCCGGTCCACCCGGTACCGGTTGTGCAGCCCCTTGTGCCCGTCCAGGGACACCACCACCCGAAACCGGTTTTTAGTGAGGAACTGCCCCCACTTGGGGGTCGTCAGCGTGCCGTTTGTCATCAAAACATGGTTGACGCGCAGGTGCTTTTGGTTGTACTTGCGCTCCAGCCCCAGCAGCGCGGTATAAAAATCGAGGCCCGCCAGCATGGGCTCCCGCCCCTGAAAGACAAAGCCGCACTGGCCCTCGGCCTCCTCCATGGCCCTGCGCACCACGGCCTCCAGGGTCTCGAGGGACATGACGCCCCCCGGCACCGGCCCCAGGGCCCCGGTCTCCTCATAGCCGCAGTAGCCGCAGGCCAGGTTGCAGTCCCCGGCCACGGGGCGAAGATAGATGTTCAGCGCGGGCATGGCGGACCTCCTTTTTTGCCTTAGTTGTCCAGAGTTTGATTGTACCACAGAATCGGGCCGGCGCACAGCCCTTTGGGCCGGGAGCGCGGCAAGAATTTACATCCGCGGCAAAATGCGGTACAATAAAGGGCACAACAACGGGCAAAAGGAGGTGTCCCCCATGGGGAAGGTTTTGATTGTGGTGGACTATCAAAAAGATTTTGTGGACGGCGCCCTGGGCTTTCCCGGGGCGGAGCGGCTGGCCCCCGGCATTGCCGCCAAGGTGGAGCAGTACCTGGGGGAGGGCTGCCCGGTCATCTTTACCCTGGACACCCACGAGGCAAATTATCTGGAGACCCGGGAGGGCCGGCACCTGCCGGTGCCCCACTGCCTTAAAGGCAGCGACGGATGGCGGCTGTACGGCCCCCTGGCCCGGTATATGGACGAACGCCGCGACGGGGTGCTGATGTGTCCCAAGTACGCTTTTGGGGCGCAAAACTACGGCTTTTTAAAGGAGTACAACCCCACCAGCATCGAGCTTGTGGGCCTTGTGACCAATTTGTGCGTCATCTCCAACGCCGTGGTGCTGCAAACTCAGTACCCCCAGGCGGAAATCCTTGTGGACAGCAGCCTGTGCGACAGCTATGACAGGGAGCTGCACCAAAAGGCCCTGGACGTCATGCGGGGCATGCAGATGCAGGTGTTCTAACAGATGTGAGAGCGGAGAAGGCAGAGGGCAGAGCGGGGGTTCTCCGTTTTCTCTTCTGATTGATGATCCCTGGCAGCAGAAAGCACGGGCTCGTGGGGCCCGTGCTTTCTGCTGCTTTCAGGGGCTTCAGCCCTTAATAATCTCGCCGAAGACCTGGCCGGACATGGCGGCGGCGTTGG
>CALGIL010000285.1 GCA_937914895.1 uncultured Angelakisella sp. | reverse complement strand
TAATGGCTATAAATATGATGTGCCCCCATCGGAGAAATCCGCAGAGGGCAGGTGACGGATGCCAGCTACCTCAATGTGCGCACCGGTCCCTCCACCAACCACCAGGTGATCACCCGCCTGAAGGGCGGCACACAGGTGCGGATTATGGGGGAACGGGACGGCTGGTATGAGATTATCCTGCCCGGCGGCCGGGTGGGGTTTGTCAGCGGCGACTATATCCGGGTGGAGCAGCCCGGAAAGGTTTGGTAGGAATAAAACGTCCCCAAAAGCGGCGGAGCGCCATGCTCCGCCGCTTCAGCTTGTCGAAAAAGTCCTCCGCTGTGCTTCGGCCTTTTACGCCAAGCTGAGCAAAACGGGCATACTGCCCGTTTTGCCGCCTGCGGGCGGACGATCCGGCGCACGATGTGCGCCTCGACGCGAAAGCGGGGGCTCGCCGCCCCCCTTTCACACTTTTCCCCCGGTGCTTTGTCTGGCGTAATCGCTTTTTTGACAGCCTGAAGCGGCGGCTGACAGGCACGGCGCCCAGGCGGTGGGAATAGGATGGGAAAACGAAGGAGAGGGTGTGCTTTTTTTATGTCTTTTGGGATTGGCGCGGTGCTGGAGACGCTGCTGCTGGCGGTGGCCCTGTCCATGGACACCCTGGTGGCGGCGCTTGCCTATGGCGCCGCCGGCATCAAGATCCCGTTCCGGGTGACCTGCCTGCTCAGTCTGGTGTGCAGCCTTTGCCTGGCACTGACCCTGCAGCTGGGCTCGGTCCTTTCCCCCCTGTTCCCCCGGGGCCTGACCCGCTGGATCTGCGTGGCCGTTCTGCTGGTACTGGGTGTCCTCCGGCTGCTGGACAGCGTTGTCAAGTCCTGGATCCGCCGGCAAAAGGGGCAGCGCCGGGACATCACCCTTTCCATCCCACCGCTGCAGCTGATTTTGATCATCTATGCCGACCCGGAGGAGGCGGACCGGGACCGGTCCCGCAGCCTGTCCCTGGGCGAGGCGGCCTCTTTGGCGGTGGCCCTGTCCCTGGACAGCCTGGCGGCGGGGTTTGGTGTGGGCCTTGCGCAGTACCACGTCGGTCTTGCGTTTGTGCTGTCCTTTGTGTGCGGCGTGGCCGCCGTGCTGCTGGGCCGGGCCCTGGGCGAAAGCGCCGCCGGGCGCCTGCCGGGGGATCTTGGCTGGCTGTCGGGTGTTCTGCTGATTCTTCTGGCGGTTTTAAGGGCGTAAAACGGGGAGAATTTCCATGGACTCCCCTTGACACCGGGGACGTGCTGTGGTATAGTAATCGGGCGCAGAGAAGATGCCATTGGCTGGTGTAGCTCAGTTGGTAGAGCAGCTGATTTGTAATCAGCAGGTCGGGGGTTCGAGTCCGTCCACCAGCTCCACCAAGCAGCAAACCGGACCCATAGCATAGGTGAACATGGGAGTGTTCCCGAGTGGCCAAAGGGGGCAGACTGTAAATCTGTTGGCTTCGCCTACGATGGTTCGAATCCATCCGCTCCCACCAAAAAGGCACCCGTTTGGGTGCTTTTTTATTGTATAAAGAAAATCACTCGCTAGGCGAGTGGTTCAGTGAAAGGCTTATGCCGATGATGCGAACAAGAG
>CALGIL010000284.1 GCA_937914895.1 uncultured Angelakisella sp. | reverse complement strand
ATGGCCAGCCCCACGTCGGCGGGGGTCAGGGCCGGGGCGTCGTTGATGCCGTCGCCCTCCATGGCCACCTTGGCCCCCTGCCGCTGCAGGTCGGCCACATGGGCGGCCTTATCCTGGGGCAGCACCTGGGCAAACACCTGGCTAAGGCCCGCCTGGGCGGCAATGGCCTGGGCGGTGCGCCGGTTGTCCCCGGTAATCATGGCGGTAGATACCCCCATCTGTTCCAGCCGGCGGATGGCCCCGGGGCTGTCGGGCTTTAGGGTGTCGGCCACGGCGATAAGGCCGGCATAGGCGCCGTCCACCTCCACGGCCATGGGGGTCTTGCCCTCCCCGGCCAGGCGGGCGGCCTCGGGGGCTTCCTCCAGCCCCAAAAAGGCGGCGCTGCCCACCCGGACCCGGTGCCCGGCCACAAGGCCGGATACGCCCTTGCCGGTGGTGCTTTGGAATTCCTCCACCTGGGGCAGCTCAAAATCCCGTTCCACCGCGGCGGACACAATGGCCTGGCCCAAGGGGTGCTCGCTGCCCCGTTCGCAGGCGGCGGCCAGGGTCAGCAGCTCCCGCTCCTCCAGCCCCTGGGGCAGGACGTCGGTCACCTGGGGCTTCCCCTGGGTGATGGTGCCGGTTTTGTCAAAGACCACGGTGTCGATATGGCTGATGGCCTCCAGGGCCTGGGCGTCCTTAAACAGCACCCCCAGCTGGGCCCCCTTGCCGGTGCCCACCATAATGGCGGTGGGGGTGGCAAGGCCCAGGGCGCAGGGGCAGGCAATGACCAGCACCGAGATAAACACCGTCAGCGCGAAGGTAAAGCTTTCGCCGGCAATAAGCCAGGCGACGGCCGCAGCCAGGGCGATCCCCATGACCACCGGCACAAAGACCCCCGCCACCCGGTCGGCCAGGCGGGCAATGGGCGCCTTGGAGCCCTGGGCGTCCTCCACCAGGCGGATGATTTGGGCCAGGGCGGTATCCCGCCCCACCCGGGTGGCCTCCACGGTCAAAAAGCCGCTTTGGTTGATGGTGGCGCCCACCACCTTTTCGCCGGGGGCCTTATCCACCGGCATGCTCTCGCCGGTCAGCATGCTCTCGTCCACCGAGGATTCCCCCTCCAGCACCACGCCGTCGGTGGGGATCTTCTCCCCCGGGCGCACCAGCAGGGTGTCCCCCACCCGGATCTCCTCCAGGGGAAGGGTCACCTCCTGGCCGTCCCGGACCACGGTGGCGGTTTTGGGGGATAGGGCCATCAGCCGCTGGATGGCCTGCCCTGCCCGGCCCTTGGAGCGGGTCTCCATCACCTTGCCCAGCAGCACCAGGGCGATGATCATAGAGGCGCTTTCATAGTAAAGGCTGTGCAAAGCGTGATGGTCGCCGCCCAGCAGGCGGGCGGTGGAATAAACGCTGTATAAAAAGGCGGCGGTGGTGCCCACCGCAATCAGGCTGTCCATGTTGGGGGTGCGCCGGAACAGCTGGAAAAACCCCACGGTGTAAAAGGTATACCCCGCCGCGATGACCGGGATGCAAAGGGTCAGCTGGGTGACGGCATAGGCCGCCGGATGGGCGTCGGGGTTTAAAAAGGACGGAAGGGGCAGGCGCACAAAGGAGATCATGGGCGCCATGGCAATGTAAAAAAGCGGCACCGCAAACGCCGCGGCAATTATAAAGCGCCACTTCAGCACCTGGTACTCCCGGTCTTTGCGCTGGGCGGTCTTTTCGGGGGTTTCGTCGGCGGCGATAAAATAGCCGCTGTTCTGCACCGTTTCGTCAATGCCCGCCATGTCCACCACGGCCTCGTCATACTGGACGTAGGCCTCCTCGGTGGCAATGTTCACCGATGCGGAAAGGACCCCCTCCCGGCGGGAAAGAGCCTTTTCCAGGGTGGCGGCGCAGGCGGCGCAGTACATACCGCCAATCTTCAGTTGTTTGGTTGTCATTGTCGGACCCTCCTTTGGGCGGGATCAGTCCACCACGTCGTATCCCACCGACTCCACGGCCTTTTTCAGTCCCGCAAGGTCGATGATGGCCTCGTCGTACTCTACCCGGGCGGTGGCGCTGTCCAAATCCACGCTGGCGGTCTTAACCCCCTTTTGGCGGCCCAGGGCCCGCTGCAGGTTGGCGGAGCATCCGGCACAGTGCATGCCGCTGATCTTCATGGTTGCAGTCATTGTCATTTCCTCCTATTATATATACCTGTTTGGTATATGATATTTTCTTTATTATACTACCCCGTGCCGCAAAAGAAAAGTCCCAATTGTGAATAATTTTTAAAAGGGAGCGGCCTTTTTTCCGCTTATACCGGCCCCTGTGGGGGAAAACCATAGAGGTAAGTTTTGATTTTTGGGGAGGGGTTTGCCCATGGAACCGCGAAAGTACGGTCTGTTTACCGCCGTCGCCATGATTACCGGCATTGTCATCGGCTCCGGTATTTTTTTCAAAAGCTACAACATTCTGGTGTTTACCGGGGGCAATGTGCTGCTGGGGGTGGTCATTTTCTGCCTGTGCGCCTTTGGCATCGTCTTTGGCAGCCTGGCCATTGCCCAGCTTGCCTCCCGCAGCGATAAAATCGGCGGGGTGATCACCTACGCCGAACAGTTTTGCAGCCCCCGCATCGCCTGCTGCTTTGGGTGGTTCCACACCTTTTTATATTATCCCACCCTGGCGGCGGTGGTATCCTGGGTGGCCGGCATTTATACCTGCACCCTGTTTGGGTGGGAAAACACCCTGGAGCGCCAGGTGCTTGTCGGCCTGGGCTGGATGGCGCTGCTGTTCCTCCAAAACGTGCTGTCGGCGCGGCTGGGGGGCTACTTCCAAAACGCCAGCACCGTCATCAAACTCATCCCTCTGGTTCTGCTGGCCGCGGCGGGCCTTATCTGGGGCCGGCCCGGGGAGCTTCTGGCAAGGGACCTGCAAAGTACGGCGGGCTCCTCCGGGTGGATTGCCGCCATTGGCGCGGTGGCCTTTTCCTTTGACGGGTGGATTGTGTCCACCTCCATCGCCCACGAAATTAAGGACAGCCGGCGGAACCTGCCCCTGGCCCTGCTGTTTGCGCCCCTGCTGATTCTGGCCGTGTACATCCTGTACTTTGTGGGCGTCTGCGCCCTGCTGGGCCCGGAGGAAATTATGGCCCTGGGGCCGGACCACACCTATTACGCCGCCCAGCTGCTGCTGGGGTCGGGCGGGGCAAAGGTGCTGCTGGTCTTCATCATCATTTCGGTGCTGGGCACCGTCAACGGGCTGGTGCTGGGGCTGCTGCGGATGCCCGCGGCGCTTTCCCGGCGCAAAATGCTTTTTGGGGCCGGGCATTTTGTCCCCGCCCAGGGCCGGATGGGGGCGTCCGTCCCTTCGGCGGCGCTGTCCTTTGGGGTCTGCCTGCTGTGGATGGGCATCCATTACGCCACCCAGCGGTGGGGGCTGCTGCCCAACTCCGACGTGTCGGAAATTTCCATCGCCGTCAATTACCTGGCCTACATCTTTCTGTACGGCGCGGTGATGCGCCTGGCGCGGTCGGGGGAGATTTCCAGCGTCTGGTGGGGATATGCGGTGCCGGCCCTGGCCATTGTGGGCTCCTGCTTCATCCTCATGGGGGGCCTCAGCAATCCCCTCTTCCCCTGGTATCTCTGCATCTGCGGGGCGGTCATCGCGGCGGCCCTGCTGTATTACCAGGGCCACCGGGAGGCGATTGGGACCGCCGGGGAGGAGGACCCCGGCTCCGGCCCGGCCGTCTGACCGGCGGCTCGACTTCGGCTCGACTTCCGGTCGAGGCGGGTAAACGACCCTTCGGTTGAGAAACCGGGGCGGATGGTGTAGACTAAGGCCATCACAGGGGAAAGGCGGTCCGCGGTATGAAGACTAAAACCATGGGTGAGATCATTGCCGGGCGGCGCAAAGAAAAAGGAATGACCCAGGCGGAGCTGGCGGCAAAAATGAACGTGACGGACAAGGCGGTGTCCAAGTGGGAGCGAGGGCTGTCCTGCCCGGACGTGGGCTCCCTGTCCACCCTGGCCCAGGCCCTGGACCTATCCGTGGGGGAGCTGCTGGACGCAAAGGACAGCCAGGAGCCCCAGACGGAGCGGGGGGAAATTGTCGGGCTGATTTTAAAGGCCGTGGCCCTTGCCATGGGGGTGGCTGTCACCGTGCTGTCCATTCTGGGGGAGGCCGACAGCAATTCCCGCTTTGTGTTCCTTGGCATCGGGCTTGCCTGCCTTGCCATGAATGCCCTGGGCGGCAAGGAAGACCAGCACTGACCCCCCGCGTAAGGGCGCGGGGGTTGCCGCACGCAAAAAGGGTCCCCGCGGGGACCCCTTTTATGATGGACACATTACCGTTCGATGTACCGGGACAAAAATTCCCGGGTGCGGGCATGCTGGGGGTTTTTAAAAAACTGGGCGGGGGGCCCTTCCTCCACAATGACCCCCTGGTCCATAAACACCACCCGGGAGGCCACCTCCCGGGCAAAGCCCATCTCGTGGGTGACCACGATCATGGTCATCCCCTCCCGGGCCAGGTCCCGCATCACCTCCAGCACATCCCCCACCATTTCGGGGTCCAGGGCGGAGGTGGGCTCGTCAAACAGCAGGACCTCGGGGTCCATGCACAGGGCCCGGGCAATGGCCACCCGCTGCTTCTGCCCGCCGGAAAGCCGGGAGGAGGGGGCGTCGGCAAAGTCCGCCATGCCCACCTTTTCCAAAAAGTGCATGGCCCGCTCCCCGGCCTCGGCGGCGGACTTTTTCAGCACCATGGTCTGGCCCACGGTGCAGTTGCGCAGCACCGTCATGTTGTCAAACAGGTTAAAGCTTTGGAAGACCATGCCCACCCGGGCGCGGTGGCGGTTGACGTCGATCTCCCCCTTGGTGATGTCGCTGCCGTGGTAAAGAATCTGCCCGCTGTCGGGCACCTCCAGCAGGTTGACGCACCGCAGCAGAGTGGACTTGCCCGATCCGGACGCCCCGATGAGGCAGATGACCTCGCCGGCGGAGACGTCAAAATGGACGTCGTGGAGCACCTCCAGCTTATCGAAGCTTTTGCGCAGGCTGCGGATTTCAATAATTTTTTCACTCATGGTGTCCACCCCCTCACATCACATTGCCCGCCCGGGGCACGGTCTGGGAGGCGGGATAGCTGGACTTGGGCCGGCCCATGCGGCGCTCGATAAAATACAGGATCCGGGTGGTGGTCAAAGTGAGCACCAGATAGCACACCGCCGTGACCACCATGGTGTTGGTGTACTGGTAGATGCTGCCCGCCACCGACATGGACTGAAAGTAAAGGTCGGTGACCGAAATGGCGTTGAGCACCGAGGAATCCTTGATGTTGACCACAAATTCGTTGCCGATGGCGGGAAAGGAATTTTTGACGGCCTGGGGCAGCACCACCACAAACATGGTCTGCATGGCGGTCATGCCGATGCTCCGGGCGGCCTCGCTTTGGCCCCTGTCCACCGACTGGATGCCCGCGCGGATAATCTCCGCCATATAGGCGCCGGTGTTGACCGAAATGATGAAGATGCCGGCCACCGTGGTGGTCCAGTTGAAGACGGGCTTGAGGAGATAGTAGAGGAACACCGCCTGGACGATCATGGGGGTGCCGCGGAAGACCTCGATGTAAATGCTGGTAACCAGCCGCACCACCCGCTTAAGAATCTTGACCCACAGGGCGTCCCGGGGCTCCACCGTGACGGCCCGGACACATCCCACCAGCAGCCCGACGCCCAGGCCGATGACCGTGCCGGTCAGCGAGATGAGCAGGGTGATCTTGATTCCGTACCAAAACAACGGCCAATACCGCACCGCAATGTTCCATGCGGCGGAAAACAGTTCCATGACGCACTCTCCCGTCTGTTTGTGTTGCTGATAAAAGCCGGGCGGCCCGGTAAAAGGCCGCCCTTTGGGGGGCTTGTCTGTTTAGTCGTTGGCGGGCTGGCGCTCCACCGCGTCGCGCATCCACTGGTTGCGGGTGTCCGCGTCAATGGTATCCAGGACGCCCTGGATCTTCTCCAAAAGGTCGGTGTTGCCCTTGCGCACCGCCACCGAGACGGTGGTGTCCGCCTGAAAGCCCTTGCCCTCGGCAAAGCGGACAATGGCAAGGTCGGGGTTGGAGGCCACCATGCCCTCCGCCACCGGAAGCTCGGCGGTCAGGGCGTCGGCCTCCTTTTGCTGCAGGGCCACCACCATCAGGGGGTAGCTCTGCATGGGGGTCAGGTGCTGGACTTCGGGGATTTGGTCGATGACCTCGTCATAGGTGGTGTTCAGCTGGCCCAGCACCTTTTTGCCGGTAAAGTCCTCCAGGGACGCGGCCGCGGCCAGGGGGTCGCCGGCCCGGACAATGCAGACCATTTCGGATTCGTAGTAGGGCTTTGTAAAGTCGGCCCCCTCCCGGCGCTCCGGAATATCGGTCATGCCGGCGATGATGGCGTCGATCTCCCCCGAGGAAAGGGCGGGCTCCAGGCCGGTCCACTCAATCTTTTTAATCTCCAGGGTCAGGCCCAGGGCCTTGGCAATGGTCTGGGCCATCACCACGTCGTAGCCGTCGGCATAGCCCGCGCCGCCCAGGGACACCGCGGTCTCCCCCGCCTCCACCTGGGTCCAGTTGAAGGGGGCGTAGTTGCATTCCATCCCCACCACAAAGGTGGTTTTTTCGGGCGCCGCGCCGGACTGCGAACCGCCGGGGGCCGGACTTTGACTGTCGCCGCCGTTACTGCCGCATCCCGCCAGCACCAAAACCATGGCAAGTGCCAGGGCAAAAACACGCTTTTTCATCCTGTTTCCTCCTCTTAAAGGGGCACATCCGTGCCATTTTGTCGCTTTATGCTGGTACAAGTTTAGATTGCCCGGGGGCGCTTGTCAAGGCTTTGCGCGGGAAAATTCCCGCATTTTGTATGACTGTACGAAAGCCCCCGCCGGTTTGCGCGCCGCGGCGTGAAACATGCCCTGCCCCCGTGCCCAAGGGGACGCAAAAGGGGCGGGCAACGCCTTGCCCGCCCCCCAGGGGTTCCCCCATTTTCCTCAGCCGGACACGTCGATGACCGACACCGGGCAGCTTTCCGCCGCCTCGGCCGCAGACGCCTCGGCTGCGGCCGGCACCGGGTTTTGATACGCCTCGGCCTTGTCGTCGTCGTTCATCCGGAACACCTCCGGACAGATGGTGGTGCAAAGCCCGCAGCTGATGCAGCCCTCCTGGTCCACTTCTGCTTTCATCCTTGTTTGGCTCCTTTCCTTGGACTATATCATAGTCTGGCCCGATTTTGGGAAATCATACCATGGATAAAAGCCGGGGTCCGCCTGTGATTTCGGCCCCCTGCCGGCGCATACTAAGGACGCGGGCCCCCGGCCGGCGGTCCGCACAGGGAGGTAAAAGCAATGCAGGACCCCAATAAAAATCCGCAGACCCAGCCACAGCCCAGTCCCCAGCCCCAGCCGCAGCCCAATCCCCCCCGGCAGCCCGCCGCGCCCACGCCGGGCCGGGACGCCCAAATCAAAGACCTGCCCGTTCCGCCCATTTATTCGTGACCCAAGGGGCGTACCGGCCCCCCGCGCGGGGGGCTTTTTGCTGTCTTTTGGGGCGCTGGCTTCTTTTCCCACCGAAATTGCCAAAACCTTTCACTAGCTTGCAAGGGGGGTTCTGGTTTATACTTTATTCATAAACAAACCTCGGCGCCGCACCGGCACCTGGCGGCCGAAGGACATAAAGGATGGTGTTTTTGTGGAGACGAAGCGCGAGATTTTTTCACTGAGACGGGATGTGGTCTCCGAGGACGGCCGCCGCTTCCCCCTGGTCTATAAGCTGGTGGAGGGGACCGGCGGCGAGGGGTACGCGGTCCGCTGTTTTGTAGAGGGCACCGACCTGGACGCCCACCCCTACCAGCTGGCCGAGGCGGACCTGCCCCAGGGGGACCCGGAGGCGGCGCTTCTGCTGATGGAGCGGCTGGCCGCCGCCGGGGTGATGCCCGTACATATCGCGGACGTCCTGTCCGACGGTCTGGCCTAGCCGGCCCCGCCCCATCCCTGTGATACGGCGCTCCTTCTTTGACACGAAGGGGCGCTTTTTTGCGTGTCCGGATTTTATTGGTCCGAAAAAATCCGTTCCACCCGGCCCATATAAATCTTGTGCAGGGACGGGTCCTTGCCGTAATGGCGGCCCATGATGCTGTCGTCCGTAAAGCAGCCCGGCTCCATCAGCTGGGCGTACAGCTTTTTGCACACCAGCACAAGGCCCGCCTCGGCAAAGGCGGGGGCGCCCCCCTCATGGACCAGGGTGAGGCCGGACCCGGCGATCTTATCCTCGTCCCGGCCCGACACGGTGCCCAGGTACTGCAGCTTGTCGCGGTACTGCCCGGGCAAAAAGGACAGGGAGAAGGTGTCCGCCTCCTCCATCAGCCCGTAGGTGTACCGGTTCTGCCGGACATACACGGTGGCCATGGGGCTGCTCCACAGGGTGCCAAGGCCGCCCCAGCTGATGGTCATGGCGTTGACGCGGTCCGCCGCCTCCACCGTCAGCAGGGCCCAGTCCTTGTCGTACAGGGTAAAGCTGTGGGCGGAAAACTCCGCCGGGGTCAGTTCTTTCCAGGGCTGCATACACAAATCCTCCTTTTATTGCCCCACGCCCGCCCCGGCCGGGCGGATGGGGGGCTTTGCCGTATCCGGCCCGCCGCCGGGGCTTTGCGCCTCCAGCAGCAGCCGGTTTTGACGGTCGTGGCGGGCCAGCACCTCGTCCAGGCTGCGCCCCCGCAGGCGTCCCGCCATGATGGGGGCCATGGCCGCCATGGTGTCCCGATAGCCCAGGGTTTGGTTGGCGGCCAGAGCCTCGGGGGCAAGGTCCAGGGTGCCGGTGCCGGGCCGGCGCTCCAGGGGCCTGCTGGGGTAAAGCTCCAGCACCCGGGTGCCCGGCCGGAACACCGACCGGTCCACCCGGTCCTTGTGGCTGAGGTAGACAACGATCATAATGTCGCAGTCCTCGTCCTTCATGGCCGCGGCGGGCACCTTTTCGTGGTTCTCCGGCCGGTCCCCCAGGTAGGGGGGCATCATCCCCCCGTCGGAGTAGTGGCTGCCGCCAAAGGCCACCGGGCGGTACACCACCGGCAGGGCCGAGGAGGCCATGGCCAGACGGATGACGTCGTCATAGCCGTAATCGTTCAGGCAAAAGTTTTCCGGGGCGCCCCGCTCCAGATTATAGGCGTTGCAGTACAGCCGCAGCTTGGTGGCCGCCAGGCGGTCCCGGTCGATGAAGCGGCGTATATACGCCTCCATCCCGGCCTGGGAAAAAAGCGGCGGCCGGGCCAGATACCCCTCCAGGGTGCCGCCCCGGGCCTGCTCCACCAGGTCCCGGAGCATTGCCCCCAGGCGTGAGCGGGCGGTGGCGTCCCCCTTTTGAAAAAAGCTGTCGTAGCTGACCTGGGCCCAGGCCTCCTGCCACAAATCGGGGCCGCCGGCGGCAAACAGCAGGGTGTTAAGGGCCCCGATGGAGCACCCCGACAGCGCCGTCACCCGGTGGGCGATGCCCAGCTCGTCCAGGGCCTTAAACAC
>CALGIL010000283.1 GCA_937914895.1 uncultured Angelakisella sp. | reverse complement strand
GGGAACCCCGGCAATCTTTGGTTACTTTCCATTGCTGGAAAGTAACAAGCAAAAAGCGGCCCCTGGCACGACCGGGGCGGACAACAGGAAAACTATATCCATGATGCCCGGCCCGGCAGGGCACAAAGAACCCCCGGCGGGTTTTGCCACTTTTGCCCGGACAAAAGTGGGGAAAAGTTACCTCGGTTACAAGCTGTATCCATGGGGCCCCGCCGGAGGCGATAAAGGGGTCCGGGACCCTGTCCCGTAGAGTATAGAAGCAAACTTTGGTTAAAAGCACCCCCGCCCCGCAGGGCACAAAAAGTCCAAACAAAAAAGGAGCAGCACCCGCTACTCCTTTTTGTCATCTTTATCATCGCTGCCGGCGGCGCCCTTCGGCCCTTTGCCGCAGTCCTCGGGGTTCAGGGCGCAGCCCGGGTAGGCGCCGCAGCCCGCACAGCCCGGACACCCGGCGCAGCCGGGGCCGCCCTTGCGCCTGTTTTTGCGCAGGCTGCGGACGGCCAGGACCGCCGCCGCGGCAATCAGAGCAAGAAGAATGAAATCAACAGGTCCCATGGCAGGGCTCCTTTCCGGGGACGCTCAGACAAAAACGCCCCCGATGTTGTACACCAAAAAGGCGACCACCCAGGCTACCCCGGTCTGAAAGGCCATGACGCCCGCCGCCTGGCGGGTGGAGCCGTACTCCCTGCGCACCGCGGCAAAGGCCGCCACACAGGGCATGTACAGCAGGGTAAAGGTGAGGAAGGAAAAGGCCGACAAAGGGGTAAACAACTGCCCCAGCAGGGTGGTCAGGCCCGCCTCGTCCCCGGCGCCCACCAGGATGGCCAGGGTGCTGACCACCGCCTCCTTGGCGGTCAGGCCGGTGATAAGGGCGGTGGAGGCGATCCAGTTGCCAAAGCCCAGGGGGGCAAACAGGGGGGCCACAAAGCCGCCGATGGCCGCCAGCATACTGTCCGAGCTGTCCGCCACAATGTTAAGCCGCGTGTCCAGGGTCTGGAGGAACCAAATGATGATGGTGGCCAGAAAAATGATGGTAAAGGCCTTGTAAAGGAATTCCTTGGCCTTTTCCCACATGTGTAAAACGGTGGTTTTGGCCGAAGGCAGGCGGTAGGCCGGCAGCTCCATGACAAAGGGCACCGGCTCCCCCCGGAAGAAAGTGCTCTTCAGCAGCAGGCCGCACAGGACGGCCACCACCATCCCCAGAATGTACAGGGAAATCATCACAAGGGCCGCATGGCGGGGGAAGAAGGCCGCGGTAAACACCGCGTAAATGGGCAGCTTGGCCGAGCAGGACATAAAGGGCGTCAGGATGATGGTCATCTTGCGGTCCCGCTCGCTGGCCAGGGTCCGGGTGGCCATAATGGCCGGCACCGAGCAGCCGAAGCCGATGAGCATGGGGACGAAGGACCGCCCGGACAGGCCGATTTTGCGCAGCAGGTGGTCCATGACAAAGGCCACCCGGGCCATGTAGGTTCCAGCGGATGATCAAGGACGCGATGGAGGGCAAGATAGACAGGAAGAAGAACAGCACGATGATGGTGGGCAGAAAGCTGAGCACGCTGCCCACGCCGGCAAAGATGCCGTCGATGACCAGGGACTGAACCACCGGGTTGAGGCCGAAGTCCGTCATGGCGCCGTCCACCCACCCGGCCAGGGCGTCGATGCCCGCCGAGGCAAGGTCGCTTAAGGGGGCGCCGATGACCCCGAAGGTCAGCCAGAACACAAGGCCCATGATGCACAGGAAAATGGGGATGGCAAGGACGGGGTGGGTCAGGACGCTGTCGATGCGCACCGAGCGCTCCTGCTCCACCGTATCGCCGCCCCGGTGTACGGCGCGGCCGGCCAGCCGCTCGATGTAGGTGTAGCGCATATCGGCCAGGGCCGCCTCCCGGTCGGTGCCCAGGGCGGTCTCCATTTCGCTGGTGATGTGCTCCAGGGTCTCAATTTCGTTTTGATTCAGGCCCAGGCGCTTAATGGTGGGCTGGTCCCCCTCCATCAGCTTGGTGGCGGCAAAGCGCACCGGCATGCTCTGGGCCAGGGCGTGGTCCTCGATGAGGTGGGCCACCCCGTGGATGGCGCGGTGGACCTCCCCTTCGCAGAAGTCCAGCCGCTGGGGGCGCAGCTTTTCGGCGGCGGTTTTGTGGATGCGGTCCACCAGCTCCGACACCCCCTCGTTCCGGCTGGCGGAAATGGGCACCACCGGGATGCCCAGGTGGCGGGAGAGGGCGTCGATGTCGATGCTGCCCCCCGCGCGGGTCACCTCGTCCATCATATTCAGGGCCAGCACCATGGGAATCTGCAGCTCGATAAGCTGCAGGGTCAGGTACAGGTTGCGCTGGATGTTGGTGGCGTCCACGATGTTGATGATGCCGTCGGGCGTGGCGTCCAGCAGCAGGTCCCGGGTGACCACCTCCTCCGCCGTGTAGGGGGAAAGGGAGTAGATGCCCGGCAGGTCCACCACCGTGTCGCCGGTTTTGCGGATGCGGCCCTCCTTTTTTTCCACCGTTACGCCGGGGAAGTTGCCCACGTGCTGGTTAGAGCCGGTCAGCTGGTTGAAAAGGGTGGTCTTGCCGCTGTTTTGGTTGCCGATGAGGGCGAAAATCATAGGGTCTGCCTCCTGCACATAGTTTGATGCCGATGCCGCCGGATAATTCTATGATTCCCGGGGTGGGGCGGGTAAAATCTGGATTCGTGCGGCGTCCTCCTTGCGCAGGGTCAGCTCGTACCCCCGCAGAAAAATTTCCATAGGGTCGCCCATGGGCGCCATTTTGCGCACCATGACGCCGGTTTTGGGGGTAAGGCCCATGTCCAGCAGGCGGCGGCGCAGGGCGCCTTCGCCCCCCACGGCGGCGATGACGCCGCGCTGGCCGACTTCCAAATCAGCAAGGGTCATAAAACTCTTCCTTTCCACATGAGTTAGTTTTACCTAACCTTTAAGGCAAAAACGAGCGGTCCCAAGACCGCAATAAAATTATACACCGGCAAAAAACCGGTGTCAAGGACAGACTGTATCCATACTTGACAGAAGCGGGGCGATGGCTATAATAGTAAATGAAAATCATTTGCATTTGGAGGAACCGGCTTGGAACTTTTTCTGCACGTCGCCGAGGATGCGCTGCTTGATACCTTAAAGATGCTTCCCTTTTTGTTTGGGACCTACCTGCTGATGGAATACCTGGAGCACCGGGCCTCCCGCCAGATGGAACGGCTGCTGGCGGGCAGCCACCGGCTGGGTCCGGTGGTGGGGGCGGCCCTGGGCCTTGTGCCCCAGTGCGGCTTTTCGGTGGTGGCCGCCAACCTTTACTCCGGCGGCCTTATCACCATGGGCACCCTGATTGCGGTGTTTATCGCCACCTCGGACGAGGCCATTCCGGTGCTGCTGTCCCAGCCGGGCAGCTGGGGGCTTATCGGCCGGCTGCTGGCGGTCAAGCTGGTGCTGGGCGTTTTGGCGGGATTTTTGGTGGACCTGCTGTTCCGCCGCGCGCCCGCCCAGGCGCCGGGGGAGGAGCACGGCCACGCCGGCCATGAGCACTGCGAGGAGGGCATTCTGCAGCCCGCCCTGGGCCACACGGTGCAGATTTTCTTCTTTGTGCTGCTGGCCAACCTCCTTTTGGGCGGCGCGGTGGAGCTGCTGGGCCAGGAGCGCCTGGGAGTGCTGCTGCTGGGCAACAGTATTTTTCAGCCGGTGGTGGCCGCGTTGGTGGGGCTCATTCCCAACTGCGCCGCCTCGGTGCTGCTAACCAGCCTGTACCTGGAGGGGACCCTCAGCTTTGGGGCCCTGGTGGCGGGGCTGAGCACCGGTGCCGGGGTGGGCCTGATGGTGCTGCTGCGCACCAACCATAAGCCCAAAGAAAATCTGACCGTTGTGGGGCTGCTGGCGGCCATTGGGGCCGTGGCCGGCATGGCGGTCCAGCTTGTGGCGGGATAAAAGAAAGGGGGAAGGGGCCATGGCCAAGGGGACCATGTCCAGGGAGGAGGCCATTCGCCAGGAGCTGCGCCGGGTGGGCCTGCGGGCCACCCCCCAGCGGGTGGAGATTTTGGCCATCCTCATGAGCGAGGGGGAGGACCAGACCGCTGAGGAGATCTACCGCCGCTGCGCCCCCGGCGAGACCAACCTGTCCACCGTCTACCGCACCCTGGGGGTGCTGTGCCAGCGGGCGGTCCTCAACCGGACCCTGGGCCCCGACGGGGCCTATGGCTACTACCTGCCGGGGACCCGGCACCGGCATCAGCTGGTCTGCCTGGAATGCGGCGCCCGCATGGACCTGCCCTCCTGCCCCATGGAGGACCTGCGGCAGCGGATGGAGGCGGAAAGCGGCTACCGCATCACCGGGCACAGCCTGGAGCTGACCGGCATCTGCCCCGATTGCAGAAAAGGCAAAAAAAGTGTAAAATAATGACAACATCGTTTCTTGAGGAGGTTTTCCATGCTGGAAAATCCTGTGTTTTTGGCCCTGCTTGCCACCCTGGGCACCTGGGCAATGACCGCCCTGGGGGCGGCCTTAGTATTTTTCTTTAAGGAAATTCGCCTGCACATCCTGAATATGATGCTGGGCTTTGCCGCCGGCGTCATGGTGGCGGCCAGCTTTTGGTCGCTGCTGGACCCGGCCATCCAGATGGCGGAAACCGGCGGGGGCCCCCTTCCGGCCTGGCTGGTGGCAGCCGTCGGCTTTGTGGTGGGGGCGCTGTTCTTGTTCCTGGCAGATAAGCTGATGCCCCACATCCACTTTGGCGCGGCGCCGGGGGAGCAGGAGGGCATCAGCACCCACTGGCGGCGCAGCGTGCTGCTGGTGCTGTCCATCACCCTCCACAACATTCCCGAGGGGCTGGCGGTGGGGGTGGCCTTTGGCAGCCTGGCCATGACCGGCATGGACCAGTCCGCCCTCATGGCCGCCCTGGCGGTGGCCATCGGCATCGGCATCCAGAACTTCCCCGAGGGCGCGGCGGTGTCCATCCCCCTGCGGCGGGAGGGGCTGTCCCGCACCAAGAGCTTTTTGTACGGACAGGCCTCCGGCCTGGTGGAGCCCATTGCCGGGGTTATCGGCGCGGCGCTGGTGGTGTCCATGGAGGCCATTCTGCCCTACGCCCTGGCCTTTGCCGCGGGGGCCATGATTTACGTGGTGGTGGAGGAGCTCATCCCCACGGCCCAGACCGGCGGCCACAAGGAGACGGAGCTTTCCACCATGGGGTGCATTCTGGGCTTTACCGTCATGATGATTTTGGATGTGGCCCTGAGCTGAGGGGCATAAAAACCCCCTTGACACCGGGCCGCCCGCAGTGGTACAATAGGCCGTGCTGTGGGCCTGTAGCTCAGCTGGAAGAGCGCTGCGTTCGCAACGCAGAGGTCGAGAGTTCGAGCCTCTTCAGGTCCACCAGAAAAAAGACATCCCTTCCGCCAAGGGGAAGGGATGCCTTTTTATTAAAACGCCGAATAAGTTTGTTGGATTCCGAACTTGAAAGGCAGGACGAATGATTTTGGACATTGTAAAATCAAAAAAAGAACTAAAAGCTCAATATAAAGAACGCAAGATTACCGGCGGAGTTTACATGATAAAAAACGCAAGGAATCATAAAATGCTTATAAAGGCTGAAATAGATTTACGGGGAAGCAGAAACCGATTTGAGTTTTCGCAAAAGGCAGGTTCCTGTATTGATATGAAGCTGCAAAACGATTGGAATAAATATGGCGGCGAACATTTTGTTTTTGAGGTGTTAGAGGAGCTTGAGATGGGCGAAACGCAGACACTAAAAGAATTTGAAGCCGATATTGATGTATTGAAGGAAATTTGGCTTGAAAAATTATCTGATAAAGATTTGTATTAAGCCGCAAAAAGAATTTATGAATGTTTGCGGGCATCATAAAAATCTTTTTTCCACTGTTACCATAAAGAAAGACCTGGCTTTCCGCTAAGGGAAAGCCAGGTCTTTCTTTATGGATAAAAGTCTGATAGGATAGAGGCAGACCTGAATGTGGTCATGCCGACCAACCCGAATTTACGATGAGCATTGCGTAACGATTTAAGCATAATAGGGGATTTGCCACATGAGAATGACGGGAAAGATTGAGGAGAGCATGATTGCGCCATGCGGTGTCAACTGTCTCGCCTGCAGTGCATATCTGGTCGGCAAAAAGCCGTGCCCCGGTTGCCGGGCGCCGGAGGAACAAATCAGCCGGAAAAGTTGCCGGAGCTGCGCGAAAAAACGCTGTGCTTTTGAGCAGGGCATTCAATGGTGCTTTGAATGCAGCCGCTTTCCCTGCGCCCGAATAAAAAGTCTTGACCAACGGTATCGGCAAAACTATGACGTCAATTTGATACAAAACGGCTTGGATGCAAAGAGAGATATGGATGCTTTTTTACAGATGCAAAGGGATTGTTTCACCTGTATCTCATGCGGCGGAATAATCGACCAACATCATAAGAGATGCAGCGAATGCGGCAAGGCCATAGATAACAAATAGAAATTCGATCACGATAGGTTCCACAGCCATATCGGATGCTTTGGCTGCCTGAAAAATCTTTTTTCCACAGTGTTTACAAAATAAAAAGACACCTTTCGGGGTGCCTTTTTATTTTGGCGGACCGCCTGGGAGCGAAAACTCCACTCGCTTTGCTCATCCGGCGTGCGATAAGAACCTACGGTTGTCTGATACGCAGCCCTCCCTTTCAGAAGGGAAAGCTGCTGCATCTATTTTGGGGTTTCGATTGGGTACGCATAGGAGGCGCACGAATCAGCATAATAATCACCTCTTTCCTTTGTACAATTCTATGCTGGTTTTTATATGCCATATGTCTCTTTCTACATACAAATTACTGAAAAATGATTGAAGAGAAAGATTCGACAAACTTTTTGGGATGGTACATGCTAACCTTAATATGTTAATTGCGGGTATTACGCCCGTTGTAAAGTATAAAATGGCGGTTTTCACGCCCCTTGCGGGAGGCGTGGATTGAAATGGGTATGTGGCCAGCTGGAGCGCCGGAAAGTAGGCCGCCTCCCTCGCGGGAGGCGTGGATTGAAATATGAGAATTCAAAGGCGCTTGGGGCCGCTCTCACGTCGCCTCCCTCGCGGGAGGTGTGGATTGAAATAGTAAGTTGTATGTAGGCAATGGAATTCTCTTAAATAAAAAGACACCTTTCGGGGTGCCTTTTTGTTTTAACGGACCGCTCGTGTTTGCAAGATGCCGTTTCTATGATAGAATACAAGCAAAAGAGGAATATACGGCCCAAGGAGGAATGCCCCATGTCCAAAAAACGCGTAGGCTTAGCGGTACTGCTGCTGGGGGTGGCGCTGCTGGCCGCCTGCCAGGGGGGCGGCCCCAAGGCGCCCGCCGCCCCGGCCCGGCCGCCGGTGGAGCTGCGGTACCCCGACGCCCTGCCCCCGGGGGCCCGGGACTGCGCCGCGTACCAAATGGCGGTGGACCAGGGGATGCTGATGCGGGGGGAGGAACCCGCCACCGACGGCGCTTTGGCCCGGTGGTTTTTGGAGGAGGCCGCGGCGGGCCGGGAGGCCCAGCTTTCCGTCGCCCTGTTTAGCGCCCCCTGGGGGGATGGGGCCGAGGGTGCCCTGGTGGTGGACCGCTTTACCAGCCGGGACGGCGGGGTATACCATTCCACCGCCTACCTGGAGAGTTGGAGCAAAACCGACCTCACCTTTGAGGAGGATGGAAAGGCCGAGGGGCTGCGCCTTAACGACTACGGCCATCTGGTCTACGAAATCCCAGGGATGACCGGCCCCTTTGGGGTGCCGGTGATTCATGACCGGGAGCTGTACCCCAACCACGACGCGTCCCGGGAGGTGTACGAAACCTACCTGCGGCCCATCTATTACACCGCCCTGGGCGCCACCCCCTGGCAGACCCCCGGGGAGCTGAACCTGTGGCTGTGGCTGTACGAGGACATCAGCAATTACGAGGGGCAAAATCCCTTTGACCTCTACGGCGCCGACTGGCCGGTGGAGGACATTTTGTCCACCCTGGGCCGCTATTTTGAAAACATCACCCGGGGGGAGATTTTGGCCGACAAGTTTGCCCTGGACGCCTACAACGCCGCCGCCGACACCATCCACTACGAGGGCGGGCGGGGCGGCGGCCCCAAGCCCCTGCGGGTGCTGGACTGGACGCAGCAGGACGATTTGCTGGAAATCCGCTATGTGGGCTATGAGGAAATGACCGGCGTCCCCTACAACGACGAATACCTGCTGACGGTTAAGAAGCTGCCCGACGGCAGCTTTTACTACCGCTCCAATGGGTACGCCCCCTATGTCAACCGCTTTGCCCGGGACGCCTTTTTGGACCCCGCGCGGCTGCGCCCCCAGGAAAACGGCGCTTTCCTAAGCGACTACCAGCCCGAGGGGATTCGGCTGGAGCTGCGCTATGGCGACCGCTGGCTGACCGCCGACCCCGCGCCTATTTTGGAGCGGGAGCAGAGCATCTATCCCGGCCTGGGTGCTTTTGTCACCGCCCCCAAGACGGCTATCATCTTTGGCGGTGGCCCCGATTCGGTGGCCGGCCTGCCAGTGGCGGTGATGATCAGCGAGGACATGGGCGCCACCTGGGATGTCCACGAAATCCCGGACAGCACCCCCACGGGGAACTTTTGGGGGGGCAAACAAATCGGCTTTACCACCCCGGACAGCGGCTGGCTGCTGCTGTCGGGGCAGGATTCCACAGAGGCCGAGCACCACCGGCTGTACACCACCGCCGACGGGGGCAAAACCTGGGCCCGG
>CALGIL010000282.1 GCA_937914895.1 uncultured Angelakisella sp. | reverse complement strand
GGGGTGTTAGCTATGAATGGTGTGTCCGCTATCCTGATTTTGATTTGAAAGAGCAAGCGATAGAGCATGTCCAGATACTTTTGGAAGGAATATGCTTTCATACAAATAAAAATGTCTAATCCTGTTGAACTCATCTTAATCCTGTGACGGAAGTAAATCATATGTTGAGGAGGGATATCCCGCGATCCCTTCACCCCGGACACATCTGGTCCGGCTGGAAGTTAAAGAACCTCATCAAACTCATACCCGCAGCTTAGAAAAGCCGGAGCGAAAACTTGCAAACGACGATGGCATCATGGATTAAGAACCACCAGCAGAGCTGGTGGTTCTTAATCCAACAACAAACGGCAGACAGCGAAAACCCACTGTCTGCCGATACATACCGCCCACTTTCCCACGGTTTAGAAAATATCCCTATGACACCGTGGAGAATAGGACGTGCCTTTTTTCTGGAGCGGGTGATGGGAATCGAACCCACGTAACCAGCTTGGAAGGCTGGAATTCTACCATTGAACTACACCCGCAGATAAGGTGTGGCAACACTTAGGCGACGGTGTTTATTCTATCAAAATTCCCCTGCCTTGTCAACCGCTTTGGGCACGGCGCCCAAAATAATGCCCGTCACATAAACCGGACAATCTTGGGGTCGGCAAAGCTGTCCAGGGCAAAGGTCTTTTTGCCGCCTATCTGAAAACGCACCTGGATGCGCCCCCGCGCCCCGTCCACCTCCAAAATCTCGCCCATGCCAAAATAGGCGTGGCTGATGCGCATGCCGGGCACCACGGCCCGCTCCCCCACCGTTACCGCGCGCCGGTCCAGGGGGCGCAAAAACCGGGAGGACTGCAGGCGCCGCCCCAGGGCGGAGGCTGGCGCCAGAATGCACAGCTGGGTTTTGGCCCGGGTCATGGCGGTGTAAAAAAGGCGGGTCTCCTCCTCCATCAGGCCGGGGCGGTCCAGGGCGCCGTATTCCACCGCGTCCGAAATGGGAAAGACCCCCTCCAGGGCGTCGGCGATGATGACCCGGTCAAACTCCCGCCCCTTGGCCGAGTGGACGGTGGACAGGACCACCTGGGCGGGCTCCGGGGCGTACAGCGCCCCCTCGGCCCCCTCCGCCAGGGCGATGAGGTCCGGAAGGTCGGCGGCGTCCCGGGCAAGCTGCCGCAGAATGACCAGCTTTTGCAGGCTGACGCTGAGCTGATAGCCCCCCTGCCCCCGCTTTTCCAGGGTGGTCAGGTATTCCAGGTCCTCCAAAATAGTGCGGATCTGCCGGTCCGGCGGCTGGCCGGACATCCGGTGCAGCACCCGCCGCGTCCAGCTCAGGCGCCCGGTGTTTTTGCCGCCGTACTGGGCGTGCTCGATAATCCAGTCCAGAATATCGCCCCGGGCCTCCTCCTCCGCCCGGGCCGCCACATCCCGGGGGATGCCGCAGCCAAGGCGGAAATAGCAACGGTGAAAGGCCCCCCTGTCGCCGGGGTCGGCGGCCAGGGTCATCATGGACAGAATGTCCCGGTTGATAAAGTCGCCGGCATACCCCAGGGAGGAGCCCCGGGAGGTGAAGGGAATCCCCCTTTGGCGCAGCAGGTGGGCAAGACCGATGCCCGAGTATCCGGCGCGGTACAGCACCGCGCAGCTCTCCCCGGCGGGCAGGGCGGCCAGGCGGTCGGCAATCCAGCCGTATTCCTCCTCCAGGGCGGGGGCGGTCACCAGCTGAATCTCCGGGCCCCGGGGGCGGGCGGCGGCCATGGCCTTGGGGTACCGCTGCCGGTTGCCCTCAATGACCCGGGAGGCCCCCTCCACAATGGCCCCGGTGCTGCGGTAGTTCTGCTCCAGCTTCATCAGGCGGCCGTCGGGGTAGGTGCGGAAGAAATCCGTCAACCCCTGGGGGTAGGCACCCCGGAAGCCGTAGATGCTCTGGTCCTCGTCCCCCACCATCAGCAGGTTATCCCGGACCACAAACCCCAAAATCTCGTGCTGGATCCTGGAGGTATCCTGGGCCTCGTCCACCTGGATGTGGTCGTACCGCTGGGCCACCCGTTCCCGCAGAGCCGGATAGCGGGTGAGGGCGGTATGGGCAAACAGCAGCATATCGTCAAAATCCATAAGGCCCTGGCTGCGCTTGTGGGCGGTATATTTGCGGTACACCGGCAAAAAGCCGGGGAGGCCCTCCCCCGCCCGTTCCACCTCTTCCGGGGGCAGCCGCATATTGACGCAGTACCCCATCAGGTTCATCATGTCGCTCAGCTGCTCCTCCGGGAGGAAATTCCCTGTCTCCTCCCGGTAGATGGCGGCCAGCAGCCGCGCCCTGCCGCCGTTTTCATCCCCCTCCAGCAGGGCGGGCACCCGGGTGCCCCGGTCCCGGGCGTACTCCCGCAGAAGCCCCAGGCAGAAGCTGTGGATGGTGGAAATGGCCGGGCGGACAGGACAAAGCCCGCCGAAGAGGCCGTCCCACCGGCGGGTCATATCCCGGGCGGATTCCC
>CALGIL010000281.1 GCA_937914895.1 uncultured Angelakisella sp. | reverse complement strand
GGCAAGACCGCCGTGCTGGTGGAGCGGGTGGTCAGCCTCATCACCGACCCCCATCATCCGGTGGACGCCGACCGGCTGCTGGTGGTCACCTTTTCCAATGCCGCCGCCCAGGAGATGCGCCAGCGCATTGCCGCCCGCCTTTGGGAGCAAAGCCGCCTGGAGCCGGACAGCCCCAACCTTCAGCGGCAGCTTCTGCTGCTGGAATCCGCCCAGATCAGTACCGTCCACGCCTTTTGCAGCCAGCTGCTCCACAGCTACTTCCACCGCCTGGGGCTGCCCTCCCAGTTCCGGGTGGGGGAGGAGCAGGAGCTTCGCGTGCTGCGGCAGGAGGTGCTGCAGGGGGTGCTGCGGGAGATGTACGAGGAGGCCTCGCCGGCGTTTTTGGACCTGGCGGAGCTTCTTTCCAGCGCCCGCAGCGACCAGAAGCTGGAACAGACCATCCTGGACTTTTATGCCTTTGTCCGCAACCATCCCTTTTACGAGGGGTGGCTCCGCCGGGCCCTGACCTTTTATGACGACGGCGCCCCGGTGGAGGAGACCCCCTGGGGGCAAATCCTGCTGAGCGATGCCCGCCAGGCCCTGGGGTACGCCCTGTCCCTCAGTGAGCTGGCCCAGGGGGAGCTCCACAGCGAATCCCAGATAGAGGAGGCCTATCTGCCCGCCTTTTTGGAGGACCGGGCTTTGCTGGAGCGGCTTTTGGCCGTGGTGGAGGAGGGGGACTGGGACCGCTGCTGCCAGGTTGTTGCCGCCGCCGCTTTTGGCAAGATCGGCCGGCTGCCGGGCAGCTACCCCTACCCCGAAAAAAAGAAGCTGGTAACGGACCTGCGGAGTGAAACCAAGGAGATTGTAAAGACCCTGCAGCAAAAGTGCTTCCTTATGGACGGGCGGCAGTACCGGCAGGATGCGGCGCTGCAGCGGCCCATGATCGAAAAGCTGTCCCAGGTGCTGCTGGCCTTTGACCGGGCCCTGTCCCGGGAAAAGCTGGAGCGCGGCCTGCTGGATTTTGACGACCAGCAGCACTACGCCCTGGCCCTGCTGTACGAGGAGCGGGACGGCGCGCTGCGGCCCACGGACGTGGCACAGCAGCTTTCCCGGCGCTACGAGGCTATTTTGGTGGATGAGTACCAGGACACCAACGAGATTCAGGAGCTGATTTTTCAGGCGATTTCCAGGGAAATGCAAAACCTGTTTTTGGTGGGGGACGTCAAACAGAGCGTCTACCGCTTCCGCCAGGCCCGGCCCGAGCTGTTTTTGCGCAAAAAGGAGGCCTATCCCACCTATGACGGCACCCGGTACCCCGCCAAAATTGCCCTGGGGGCCAATTTTCGCACCCGGGGCGAAACCACCGGCCTTGTCAACGACCTCTTTCGGGCCATTATGAACCCCACCGTGGGGGAGATGGAGTACGGGGAGGAGGACGCCCTTGTGTCCCGGGCCGTCTTTGACGACCCCGGGCCCGTCCCGGTTACCCTGGCCCTTTTGGACGCCGAGGAGGACGCGGAAAAAAGCCGCAGGGCCGAGGCGGACTATGTGGCAATGGAGATCCGGCGCCTGCTGACGTCCGGCACCACGGTGCAGGGGCGGGACGGCCCCCGGCCCATCCAGCCGGGGGACATCTGCATTCTCATGCGGTCCCGCACCTGGATAGAGATTTACGCGGGGGCCCTGGACCGCCTGCAGATCGGCCACTGGGAGGAGCAGTCCGGGGGCTTTCTGGATTCCCGGGAGGTGTCCCCGGTGGTGGCCCTCCTCAAGCTGCTGGCCAACCCCCTGCTGGATATGGAGCTGGCCGAGGTGCTGCTGTCCCCCCTGTACGGCTTTGCCAGCCAGGACCTTGCCCAAATCCGGGCCGTGGGGGGCAAACGGGAACCCCTCTACCTGACGGTGACCCGGATGTCCGAGGACGGGGACGGGCGGTTTGACGAGTTTTTGGAGGATTACCGGGCCCTGCGGCGGCTGGCCATGGAGGCCCCGGCCCAGGAGGTGCTGCTGTCCCTGTACGCCCGCCGGGGCGCCCTATATAAAGCCCGGGCCATGCCCCAGGGCGAAAATCGGGAGGCCAACCTGCGCCGGCTGCTGCAGTACGCGGCGGCCCGGGAGGCCACCGGAGGGGATTTTTCCGACTTCCTATCCTACCTGTACGCCCTGGAGGAGTACGGGGCCGACCTGCCCGGGGCGGCGGCCTCGGCGGGCAACGCCGTCTCCATCATGACCGTCCACAAGTCCAAGGGGCTGGAGTTCCCCGTGGTCTTTTTTGTGGGCACCGGCGGGGGCTTTAACTTTCGGGATCTGTCCGAGGACGTCCAGCTGCACCCAGACCTGGGGGTGGCCTGCAAATACCGGGACAACCGGCGCATGGTGCAGCACGAAACCCTGCCCCGGGCCGCCATGAGCCTGGAAAACCGCCGGGCCATGCTGTCCGAGGAGATGCGCATTCTGTATGTGGCCATGACCCGCGCCCGGGAGCGCCTGTACCTGACCGGCTGCGACAAGGGGCTGAAAAAATGGCGGCGCGCCCCCACGGTGCCCGCCCAAAACGGGCGGCTGCTGCCCTGGGCGGTGCGCAGCGCTGCCTGCCTGCTGGACTGGCTGACCGCGGCCCTCTGCCACCACCCGGACCTTTCGGACCAAAGCGGGGCCCAGCCCTGGCAGGGCGCCCAGGGGCGCATTCGGCTGGTGCTGCCCCGGACGGCGGCGGAGGAAGAGGAAGCCAGGGCTGCGGCGGGGGAGGCGATGCAGGCGGCGCCGGACCCGGAGGCCCTGGAAGCCCTTGACAAGGTACTTGGCTTTACATATCCTTACGCCCGGGATGTGGCCACCCCCTCCAAGCTGTCGGTGTCGGAGCTGACCCACCGGTCCGCCCAGGAGGAGTTCCTGTTTGTGCGGCGTCCCAAGGCCCTGACCAGCCAGCGGATGACCCCGGCGGAGCGGGGCGTGGCCGCCCATAAATTTATGCAGTTTTCGGATTACGCAAAGGCGGCGGAAAATTTGGAGGAGGAGCTTTCGCGCCTGGGGCGGGAGGGCTTTATGACCGCCGAGGAGGTGCGGGAGGTGGACCGCGCCGCCCTGCGGGACTTTTTTGAGGGGCCCCTGGGCCGGCGGGTGCTGTCCGCCGACACGGTCTACCGGGAGATCCGGTTTTTGCGGGAATTTACCCCGGAGGAGCTGCGGGCCGTGGACCCGGCGCTGGACATCCCCGGCGGCACCGCCGTCCAGGGCGTGGCCGACTGCGTTTTGGTGGAAGGGGGCAGGGGCGTTATCATCGATTACAAAACCGACCATGTAAAAACCCCGGAGGAGCTTTTGCGGCGGTACCGGGTGCAGCTGCTTTTGTACAAGGAAATTTTGGAGGAGCGCCTGGAGCTTCCCATCGGGGAGATGCTTCTGTATTCTTTTGCTCTTTCCAAGGCGGTGCGTGTTGTATAGGGGTCAGAAGTCAGAGGGCAGAAAGCTTTATTCCCGCCAATTCTGATTTCTCATATCTAATATCTGGCTTGACTTTTTAGACGCAGTGTGGTATCATCCACTAGAAAACAAAGCAGAACCACATCGTTCTCACCTGCACCGCCGCCGGGCGGGCATGGTCAATAGCTGCGACGGGATTTTTCCGCAAGGGGAAAAGTCCGGTTTTGCGTATTGGGCACGGACGATGGAATACGTCCGTGCTTTTGTTTGCATCAAAATGAGGAGGTGCTTTGCTATCGCAACAAAAGAACTGCAAATCAATGAGGCGATTCGGGATAAGGAGGTCCGGGTGATCGGCGAGGATGGGTCCCAGCTGGGGATCATGCAGACCTCGGCCGCGCTGGACCAGGCCCTGAATAAAAACCTGGATCTGGTCAAGATCGCGCCTCAGGCCACCCCGCCTGTCTGCCGGATTATGGACTACGGAAAGTATCGCTTCGAGCAGTCCAAACGGGAGAAGGAAGCAAAGAAAAATCAAAAGACCATCGACATCAAGGAAATCAGACTTTCCCTGAATATCGATACCCATGATTTTGATACCAAGGTGGGGCACGCCAAACGCTTTCTGGGCGAAGGGAACAAGGTCAAGGTCTCCATCCGTTTCCGCGGCCGGGAGATGGCCCATGCCAGTTTGGGCCACGGCATTATGAAGCGCTTTGTCGATGCGCTGGAGCAGTACGGGACAGTGGAGCGGATGCCCAAGCTGGAAGGCCGCAGTATGGTGATGTTTATGAATGCAAAGCCCCCCGCCAAGCCTGCCGCCGGGGAATCCGGCGAAGCCAGCAAGTAATTTCTTTAGGAGGAAACAGAAAATGCCGAAGCTGAAGACCCACACCGGGGCTAAAAAACGTTTTAGAGTGACTAAAAACGGGAAAATCAAACGGGCCAAAGCATACAAGTCCCATATCCTGAATAAGAAGGACACCAAGCGGAAAAGAGGTCTGCGCCAGGCCACCTATGCCGACAAGACCAACGTGGCGGCAATCAAGCACCTCATCCCCTACAAATAAGCACCTACTTTAGGCTAAGACCAACTATGGAGGTATGAAGAGATGGCTCGTGTAAAAAGAGCGATGATGACCCGTAAAAGAAGAAAAAAGGTACTAAAACTTGCCAAGGGTTACTTTGGCGCCAAGGGTACTCATTTTAAAATGGCCAAACAGGCCGTCATGAAGTCCGGCAACTACGCGTACATCGGCAGAAAACAGCGCAAGAGAGACTTCAGAAGGCTTTGGATCACCCGGATTTCCGCCGGCTGCCACAATAACGGCATCAATTATTCCCAGTTTATGAACGGGCTGAAAAAGGCCGGCATCAACCTCAACCGCAAAATGCTGTCGGAGCTTGCCATTCATGACGAAGCTGCGTTTTCCGCCTTGGTGGAACAGGCCAAGGCCGCCAGATAAAGCCGTTCCCATCACGCTCGTGTCACAGGATGCGGGCGTGTTTTCTTAGCTATTTGAAGGAAAGGGCGGACGTATCCGGTGGAGTGGATCACCTCAAAAGAGAATCGCTGGATTAAGGCATACCGGAAGCTTTCCACACAGCGCAGGGCGCGGAAGGAGGCCGGTCTTTTCGCGGCCGAGGGCGCCCGCCTGTGTGAGGAGGCCGCCCGCTGCGGCCTGGAGATCCCCCAGGTGCTGGTGACCGCATCGGCCCTGGAGCGGTACCAAAGCCGCCTGACGCCGGTGCTGGCGGCGGCGGGGACGGTGTTGGGCGTCAGCGAGGACCTGGCCGCCGCCCTGGGCGATACCAAGACCCCCCAGGGGGTGTTTGCCATCTGCCGGACGCCGGACGAAATCCCGCCGGACCTTCGGCCCGGGGGGCGCTATCTTCTGCTGGAAAATATGCAGGACCCCGGCAACCTGGGGGCCGTCATCCGCACCGCCGACGCCTTTGGCGCCGACGCCCTTTTGCTGTCCCCCGACGCCGCCGACTGCTACGCCCCCCGGGTGCTGCGGGGGGCCATGGGCAGCGTCTTCCGCCTGCCCATCCACCGCGGGCCCCTGGATGGGTTTATTGACCGGCTGCACGCCATGGACCTGCCGGTGTATGCCGCCACCCTGGACAAAAGCTCGGTGCCCGTGTGGGAGCTGCCCCGGGGCGGCGCCGCCGTGGCGGTGGGCAACGAGGGGGCCGGCCTTTCGCCCCAGACCGTCGCCCGGTGCGGCCGGACGGTGCACATCCCCATGGCGGGGCGCACCGAGTCGTTGGGCGCCGCCGTGGCGTCCTCCATCCTCCTTTGGGAGCTGTGCGGCAAAAGCAGGGGGGAGGGGCAGGGGAATGGATGACCGCTGTGCCTGGATGCTGTTCCAGGAGGTATTTGGCTTTGGCACCACCCGGGGGCAAAAGGCCCTGGAGCGGGTGGGCCACCCGTCCAACTGGTTTGCCCTGTCCCCCGGCGACCGGGAAAAGGTTTTGCGCCTGACCTCCGTCGAGGCCGACCGGCTGCGGAAGGCCACCCCCGGCAGGCTGGAAAAAATCTTTAAGATCTGCGAGGACCGCCGGTGTGCCATCCTGACCCCGGACGACGAAGGATACCCCGACCGGCTGCGGCAGATTTACGCCCCGCCCGCCGTGCTGTATGTCCTTGGCAGCCTGGAGGACCTGGACGACACCCTGTGCATTGCCATGGTGGGCACCCGGCACCATTCCGACTATGGCCGCCGCGTGGCGGAATACATTGCCGGGGATTTGGCGTCCGCCGGCGTCATCATTGTCAGCGGCATGGCCATGGGCATCGACACCATCTGCCACCAGGCGGCCCTGCGCGCCGCGGGCCGGACCATCGCGGTATGGGGCGCCGGCATCGACAGGCCCTATCCCGCCGCCAACCGGGACCTGGCCCGGTCCATTGTGGAATACGGCGGCGCCATCGTCACCGAGTTCCCGCCGGGGTGCGATGCTTTTCCCTATCACTTTCCCATTCGCAACCGGATTATCTCCGGCCTCTGCCAGGGGACGGTGGTGGTGGAGGGCGCCCCCCGCAGCGGCTCCCTCATCACCGCGGGCCATGCCCTCACCCAGGACCGGGACGTTTTTGCCGTCCCGGGGGACGTGTTTTCCGGCCTTTCCCAGGCCCCCAACTGGCTTATTTCCCAAGGGGCCATTATGGCCCGGGACGCCGGGGATATTCTGGCCCAATACGGGCACCTGCTGTGGGAGGACCCCGCGGCAGAAGGAAAAAATGCCCGGCCCCCCTTTGATAAACCCTCCGGAAACGGTTATAATGTACCCCAGGGCGGGAAGAAGGACCCCGCCCCCGTGCAGACGAGGCTGACTGAGGGCCTCAGCGACCCCCAGCGCAGGGTGTACGACCTGCTGGGCACGGAACCAAAATCCTCCGACGAGCTTACGGAAACCAGCGGCCTTGGCGTGGGTCTGGTGCTTGCCACCCTGACCCAGCTGGAGATTTTCGGCCTGGTGCGCGTCCATCCCGGACGGCGCTTCAGCCGGAAATAGGGCCGATTGCATAGAAGAAATACGGCTGAAATAAGGAGAACCTGATGTCGAAACTTGTGATTGTGGAGTCCCCGGCCAAAGCCACCACCATCAAAAAATACCTGGGGGACGGGTACGAGGTAATGGCCTCCATGGGGCACGTGCGCGACCTGCCCAAAAGCAAGCTGGGGGTGGATGTGGACCATAACTTTGAACCGGCTTATGAGAACATACAGGGAAAGGAAGACCTGATTAAAAAACTGAAATCCGCCGCAAAAAAAAGCGACACGGTGTATCTTGCCACCGACCCGGACCGGGAGGGGGAGGCGATCTCCTGGCACCTGGCCGAAATGCTGGGGGTGGATAAGGACAAGGATAACCGCGTCACCTTTAACGAAATTACCAAAACCGGGGTGCAAAGCGGCATGGCCCACCCCCGAAAGATCAATATGCAGCTGGTGGACGCCCAGCAGGCCCGCCGGGTGCTGGACCGCATCGTGGGCTATAAAATCAGCCCCTTCCTGTGGCGCAAGGTCCGCAAGGGCCTGTCCGCCGGGCGGGTCCAAAGCGTGGCCGTGCGCCTTATTGTGGACCGGGAGGAGGAGATACGCGCCTTTAAGCCCCAGGAGTACTGGTCCATTGACGCCATGGTGGCAAAGCAGGCGGGCAAGGGCAGCGATAAAAAGCCCTTTCCCGCTAAGTACCACGGCCAGGACGGCAAAAAGCTGACCATCAAAACCAAGGAGCAGGCCGACGGAATTCTGGAGGAGGTCCTGCAAAACCCCCTGCGGGTGGAAAGCGTCAAAACCGGGGTCCGGAAAAAATCCGCGCCGCCGCCCTTTATTACCTCCACCCTCCAGCAGGACGCGTCCCGGCGGCTGGGCTTTCAGGCCCGGCGGACCATGCGCGCCGCCCAGGAGCTGTACGAGGGCGTCAACATCGAGGGGCTGGGGGCCGTGGGCCTTATCACCTATATGCGTACCGACTCCCTGCGCATTTCCAACGAGGCTTTGGCCGACGCGGAAAAATTCATCCGCGCCACCTTTGGCAGCGAGTACGCCCTTGCCAAGCCCCGGGTGTTTAAAAGCAAGAAAAACGCCCAGGACGGCCACGAGGCCATCCGCCCCACTATGGTCGAGCTGACCCCGGACAAGGTAAAGGGCAGCCTGTCCGCCGACCAGTATAAGCTTTATAAACTGATTTGGGCGCGCTTTTTGGCAAGCCAGATGGCCAACGCCCTGCTGGACACCGTCTCGGTGGACATTACGGCGGGCAGACATCTGTTTAAGACCTCCGGATTCACCGTAAAGTTTGACGGCTTTACAGCTCTGTATGTGGAATCCAGCGACAGCAAGGACGACGAGGAATCCACCCGGCTGCCGGCACTGGCGGCGGGGGAGCTGCTGGACGTCAAAGAGATGAAGCCCAACCAGCACTTTACCCAGCCGCCCCCGCGGTACACCGAGGCGTCCCTTATTAAGGAGCTGGAGGAAAACGGCATCGGCCGCCCCAGCACCTACGCCCCCACCCTGGGCACCATCCAGCAGCGGGGCTATGTGGAGCGGGAGCAGAAGGCCCTGAAGCCCACGGCCCTGGGCGAGGTGACCACCCAGCTGATGAAGGAGCAGTTCAGCGATATTGTGGACGTGGCCTTTACCGCCGGCATGGAGCAGCGCCTGGATGGGGTGGAGGAGGGCAAGACCCAGTGGAAGGGCGTTATTCGGGACTTTTATACAGACTTTGAAAAAAACCTGGAAACCGCCAACAAAAATATGGACGGCAAACGGATGAAGGTCCCCGACGAGGAGACCGACGTCATCTGCGAGCTGTGCGGCCGCAACATGGTCATCAAGCACGGGCGCTACGGCAAGTTTTTGGCCTGCCCGGGCTTTCCCGAATGCAAAAACACCAAGAAGCTGGTGCAGGAGACCCCCGGCACCTGCCCGGTCTGCGGCAAAAAGGTTATTGCCAAAAAGTCCAAGACCGGCCGCACCTTTTATGGGTGCGAAGGGTACCCCGCCTGCACCTTTGTCACCTGGGACACCCCCCTGGCCGACAACTGCCCCAAGTGCGGGTCCACCCTGTTCCGCACCAACGGCCGCTATAAAAAAGTCCATTGCCTAAAGGAGGGCTGCGGGTACGAGGCCGCCGCCAAAAAGGAGAAGGAAGAGGATGCGTAAGGCCTGGGTGGCGGGCGCGGGCCTGGCCGGCTGCGAGGCCGCCTGGGCCCTGGCAAACGCCGGCGTACAGGTAACTTTATACGAAATGAAGCCCCAGCGGTATTCCCCGGCCCACCGCAGTCCGGATTTTGCGGAGCTGGTCTGCTCCAACTCCTTTAAGGCCACCCGGCATATCTCCGCCGCGGGCCTCCTCAAGGAGGAGATGCGGCTGCTGGGTTCCCTCTGCCTTGCCTGCGCCGACGGGTCGGCGGTGTCGGCAGGGGGCGCTTTGGCGGTGGACCGGGAGGAATTCTCCCGGCGGATGACCCGGAAAATCGAGGAGCACCCCGGTATCACCGTGGTCCGGGGGGAGGTCACCCAAATCCCCCAGGGGGAGGGCATCATCGCCACGGGCCCCCTTACCTCCCAGGCGCTGGCCGATGCCGTCACGGCCCTGTGCGGGGCCAAAACCCTCAGCTTTTACGACGCCTCCGCCCCCATTGTGGCAAAGGATTCCATCGATATGGACCGGGTCTTTTTTGCCACCCGCTATGGCCGGGGGGAGGCGGATTACATCAACTGCCCCTTTGACAAAGAGGAGTACGAGGGGTTTTACGATGCCCTTGTGGACGCCAAAACCGTGGAGCTGAGGGAATTTGAGCGGGAGTTCTTCCGGGTGTACGAGGGCTGTATGCCCATCGAGGTCATGGCCCGGCGGGGGAGGGATACCCTGCGCTTCGGCCCCATGCGCCCGGTGGGAATTACCAACCCCAAAACCGGGCACCGCCCCTGGGCCAACATCCAGCTGCGCCGGGAAAATGCCGGCGGCAGCCTTTATAATCTGGTGGGGTTCCAGACCAACCTCACCTTTCCCGAACAAAAGCGGGTCTTTTCCATGATTCCCGGGCTGGAGGCGGCGGAGTTTTACCGCTATGGGGTGATGCACCGCAACACCTTTCTGGATTCCCCCCGGCTGCTGGACAGCCGGTTCTGCCTGCGGCAGGAGGAACAAATCTTTTTTGCCGGGCAGATGACCGGGGTGGAGGGCTACATGGAGTCCGCCGCCAGCGGCATGGTGGCCGGGCGGGTGCTGGCCGCGCGGCTGGCGGGCAGGGACATCCCTTCTCCGCCCCCCCAGACCATGGTGGGCGCCCTCTGCCGGACCGTCAGCGACCCCGGAGTGGAGGATTTTCAGCCCATGGGCAGCAACATGGGGCTTCTGCCCCCAGTGGAGGAGCCCCCCGCGGGGCGCCGGATGGGTAAGGAGGAGCGGTACACCGCCCTGGCGGACCGGGCCGTGGCGGCCATGGAGCGGTACGCCGCCCAATACTTTGGACAGGAGTGACAGACGGATGAACATCATTGTGGATGCCTTTGGAGGGGACAACGCGCCCCTGGCGGTACTGGAGGGCTGCGCCCAGGCGGCGGCCGAGTTGGGCGCCCCCATCACCCTGGTGGGGGACCGGGCGAGAATAGAATCGGCCGCGGCGGAACACAATATCGCCATGACCGGGTTGGAGATTGTCCACGCGCCGGATGTGATTCCCGTGGAGGAGGACCCGGTCAAGCTGCGGGGGGAATATAAGAATTCCTCTATGGCGGTGGGCTGCCAGCTGCTGGCCGACGGCAAGGGGGACGCCTTTGTCACCGCCGGCAGCACCGGGGCCGCGGTGGTGGGCGCCTCGGTGCTTGTAAAGCGCCTTAAGGGCATCAAGCGGTGCGCCATCGCCACCGTCATCCCCAACAGCGCCGGGCTGTACCTGCTGCTGGACGCGGGCGCCAACAGCGAATGCCGCCCCGAGATGCTAAAACAGTTCGGGGTTATGGGCTCGGTGTATATGGAGCGCATCCAGGGGATCAAAAACCCCCGGGTGGGCATGGTAAACATCGGCACCGAGGACAACAAGGGCACCGACCTGCAGATTGAGGCCAACAAATTGCTGCGGGGCGCGGGCATCAACTTTATCGGCAACGTGGAGGCCCGGGAGGTGCCCCTGGGCGGCTGCGACGTGGCGGTCTGCGACGGCTTTACCGGCAACGTCATCCTCAAGCTGACCGAGGGTCTTGCCAAGATGTTCACCGGGGAGCTCAAGTCCATGTTTATGGCCTCCGCCGCCACCAAGGTGGGGGCGCTGCTGCTGAAAAACCAGGTGGCCGGGTTTAAAAAGAAGCTGGACAGCAGCGAACACGGCGGCGCCCTGCTGCTGGGGGCCCGTCGGCCGGTCATCAAGGCCCACGGCAACTCCGACGCTAAGGCCATCAAAAATGCGGTGCGCCAGGCCATGCGCTGCGTCCAGGAGGACGTGGTGGGCGAAATTGCCCGGAGCCTTGCCGCACAGGGCGCCGGGGACGAGCCCGAGGAATAAAGCAAGCCCCCCGGCGGGGAATGAAATGGGAAGAGGGTCCTTATGAGTCTGGAAGCGAAAATCGGCTATACCTTTGGGGATAAAAAAATCTTAAAGCGGGCGCTGACCCACTCCTCCTATGCCAACGAGGCCAAGGGGGAGATGGAGAGCAACGAGCGCATGGAGTTTTTGGGGGACGCGGTGCTGTCCCTGGTGGTATCGGATTACATCTTCCGGCGGTACCACCTGGATGAAGGGGACCTGACTAAGATCCGGGCCTCCATTGTCTGCGAACAGTCCCTGTTCCAGTTTGCCCAGGAGATTGACCTGGGCGGCGAGCTGCTGCTGGGCAGGGGGGAGGAGCACATGGGGGGACGCGAGCGCCCCTCGGTGGTGTCCGACGGCTTTGAGGCCCTCATTGCCGCCATTTATCTGGACGGCGGGCTGGAGGCCGCGTCGGAATTTATCCTCCGCTTTGCCCGGGAGCAGCTGGAGGCGTCCACCCAGGGCGCGCCCTTTGTGGACTACAAGACCACTTTGCAGGAGATCATCCAGCAAAACCCCGAGGAGCGGGTCAGCTATGTGCTGGTGCGCGAGGAGGGCCCCGACCACGATAAACACTTTGAGGTGGAGGTGCGCCTTAACAGCAACGTCATCGGGCGGGGCAAGGCCCGCAGCAAAAAGGGGGCCGAGCAGCTGGCGGCCAAGGAGGCCCTGGCCCTCATGGGCAGATGACCCGGGCGTCCATCCCCATCTTTGTGCCCCATATGGGCTGCCCCCGGCAGTGCAGCTTCTGCGACCAGCACACCATCTCCGGGGCGCGGCGGGCGCCCGGCCCGGAGGAGGCCGCCGGGCTGTGCCAAAGCGCCCTGGCCCGGTTTGCCCCGGACGCCCGGGGGGAGATCGCCTTTTTCGGCGGCAGCTTTACGGCTATCCCCAGGGGGGAGATGACCGCCCTGCTGGCGGCGGTCCAGCCCTTTTTACAGGACGGGCGGATCACCGGCATCCGGGTCTCCACCCGGCCGGACGCTGTGGACGAGGAAATGCTGGATATTTTAGAAGCTTACGGGGTCTCCGCTATTGAGCTGGGGGCCCAGTCCATGTATAATAAAGTATTGACGGCCAACCGCCGGGGCCACTTGGCAAAGGACGTGGCCCGGGCCTCGGCCCTGATCCGGGACCGGGGGCTGGCTCTGGGCCTTCAGATGATGACCGGCCTGTACGGCAGCAGCCGGGAGATGGACCTGGAAACCGGGCGGCGGCTGGCCGACCTTGGCCCCCGGGAGGTGCGGATCTACCCCACCGTAGTGCTGGCCGGCACCCATTTGGATGCGCTGCTGCGGACGGGGGCGTATACGCCGCCCACCCTGGAGGAGACGGTGGACCTCTGCGCCGACCTTCTTGACCTCTTTGGCGGGCGGGACATCCGGGTGCTCCGGGTGGGTCTCCATGCCTCCCGGGAGATGGAGGCCCGTATCACCGGGGGCTGCTATCACCCAGCGCTGGGGGAGCTTTGCCAAAGCAGGCGAATCCTCCGCGATCTTCTTTCCCGGCTGGGAGCGCCCGGTGTAAGCCAATATACGTTACAGGTAAATCCCCGATACCTGTCCCAGGTGGTGGGGCAGAAGCGGCAGAATATGCGGGCCCTGGAGGCCCTTGGCTTTCAGATTGCGGTCCGGATATGCCCGGACCTGGCGGCGCCCTATATCCTCACACAGGGAGGTGCGGTATGAGACTGCGCGGAATAGAAATGCAGGGCTTTAAGTCCTTTGCCGACCGGATTAAGCTGACCTTTGACGACGGCATCACCGCCGTGGTGGGCCCCAACGGCAGCGGAAAAAGCAACATCAGCGACGCGGTCAAGTGGGTGTTCGGCGAGCAGTCCAGCAAATCCCTGCGGGGCACCAAAATGGAGGACGTCATTTTTAACGGCACCCGCACCCGCAGCCCCCAGGGCTTTACCTGGGTCTCCCTGTTTATCGACAACGCCGACCGGGAGCTGGACGTGGACAGCGACGAGGTGGTCATCACCCGAAAGCTGTACCGCAGCGGCGAAAGCGAATACCGCATCAACAGCCACCAGGTGCGCCTAAGGGACGTCTACGAGCTGTTTATGGACACCGGCCTTGGGCGGGATGGCTATTCCATCATCGAGCAGGGCAAGATCGCCGAGATCGTCTCGGCCAAAAGCACCCAGCGGCGGGAAATTTTTGAGGAGGCGGCCGGCATCTCGCGGTTTCGCTACCGCAAGGGGGAGGCGGAGCGCCGCCTGGAGCGGGCCGAGG
>CALGIL010000280.1 GCA_937914895.1 uncultured Angelakisella sp. | reverse complement strand
GGTAAGCCGCACCCGCGCACTGCCATAGAAGTTTTGGAAAAAAAAGCCGCCGCCCGTAACAAACGGGCGGCGGCTTTGGGCTGTCCCCCCAAGCGGCTGCACAAGGGAAAGCACCGGGGGCTTACATCCGGTCGTGGCAGGTCCGCTCGATGACGTCCAGCTGCTGCTCCCGGCTCAGGTCGATAAACTTGACCGCGTACCCCGACACGCGGATGGTAAAGTTGGCGTATTCCGGCTTTTCGGGGTGCTCCATGGCGTCCTTCAGTTTTTCGACGCCAAAGACGTTGACGTTCAGGTGGTGGGCGCCCCGGTCAAAGTACCCGTCCAGGATGTGCACCAGGGTTTCGCGCTGCTCCTCCCCGGTGTGCCCCAAAGCGCCGGGGCTGATGGTCTGGGTGTTGGAAATGCCGTCCAGGGCGTATTCGTAGGGCAGCTTTGCCACCGAGTTGAGGGAGGCCAGAAGGCCGTTCTGCTCCGCGCCGTAGGAGGGATTGGCCCCCGGCGCCAAGGGGGCCCCCGCCGGCCTGCCGTCGGGCAGGGAGCCGGTATTTTTGCCGTACACCACGTTGGACGTAATGGTCAGCACCGAGGTGGTGGGCTCGGAGCCGCGGTAGGTGTGGTACTTGCGCAGCTTCTTCATAAAGGTCTTTAAAAGCCAGACCGCAATGTCGTCGGCACGGTCGTCGTCGTTGCCGTAGCGGGGGAAGTCCCCCTCGATTTGGAAGTCCACCGCCACGCCCTTTTCGTCCCGCACGGGGGTGACCCTTGCGTACTTGATGGCGGACAGGGAATCCACCACGTGGGAAAAGCCCGCGATGCCGGTGGCAAAGGTCCGCCGGACGTCGGTGTCGATAAGGGCCATCTCCGCCGCCTCGTAGTAATATTTGTCGTGCATGTACTGGATAAGGTTGAGGGTGTTGACATACAGCCCCGCCAGCCAGTCCATCATGGCGTCGTACTTGGCCATAACGTCCCCGTAGTCCAGGACGGCGGAGGTGACGGGCTGATAGGGAGGCCCCACCTGCACGCCGGTCTTTTCGTCCACGCCGCCGTTGATGGCGTACAGCAGGCACTTGGCCAGGTTGGCCCGGGCGCCGAAGAACTGCATCTCCTTGCCGGTCTGGGTGGCGGACACGCAGCAGCAGATGCTGTAATCGTCCCCCCAAACGGTGCGCATGACGTCGTCGTTTTCGTACTGGATGGAGCTGGTCTTCACCGAGATGGCCGCCGCGTACTGTTTGTAGGGCTCCGGCAGCCGGGAGGAATACAGCACCGTCAGGTTGGGCTCCGGCGCGGGGCCCATGTTTTCCAGAGTGTGCAAAAAGCGGTAGTCGTTTTTGGTCACCATGTGGCGGCCGTCCTGGCCA